>CAXTDH010000097.1:0-8660 GCA_964242405.1 uncultured Rhizobacter sp.
GACCGGTGGGGCCGCCGGCCGGCCCTGATCACGGGGCTGGTCGGCTTCGCCGTCTGGTGGGGCCTGACCCGCACCCGCCCGGGCCAGATCGTGCTCGCCGTGATCCACAGCGAGGAAGTGGCGGCCAGCATGGGTGTCAACGTCTCGAAGGTCTATATGCTGGCGTTCTCGATCGGCATCTTCCTCGCGGCCATCGGCGGGGCGTTCACGGCGCCGATGATCTCGGTGCAGCCGGGCATCTCGGTGGGGGTGATCATCGTCTCCTTCGCGGTCGTCATCATCGGCGGGTTGGGCAGCATCGAGGGCGCGGCGGTCGGCGCGCTGATCGTCGGCCTGGCGCGTTCGCTGGCGGTGCACCTCGCGCCGGTCGCCGAGCTGTTCTCGATCTACATCGTCATGGCGGTGGTGCTGGTGTTCCGGCCGGAAGGGCTGTTCCAGCGCATCCAGGCCCGCAAGATCTGACGGGGGTGCGAGGTGGCTTTGCCGTGAGCGCCGTACTTCCTTGAGCTCGATGTTCCATGAGCGCAATGTTTCCATGAGCGCGGTGCTGCCCGGCACTGCTTCACGGCGCGCATCCGCCGCCGTGCCGCGCGGGCGGTTCCTGCTCGCCGGTGCGGCGTTCGCGGCGGCCCTGCTGGCCGCGGGCCTCTTCATGCCGAAGTGGCTGACCTTCCTGCTGACCATGGCCGCTTCGCACGGCCTGGTGTCGCTCGGCATCGTGCTGCTGATGCGCGGCGGCGTCGTCTCGTTCGGCCAGGGGCTGGTGTTCGCGGTCGGCGGCTACACGGCGGCGCTGGTCTACGGCAAGCTCGGCTTCACCGATGCGGCCGGGCTCGCGCTGCTCGGTGGCATCGCCGCCACCGTCGTCGCGGCACCCTTCGCGCCGCTGCTGTCGCGCTACCGCGGCATCTTCTTCGCGATGCTGACCTTGGCGCTGTCAATGGTCGCTTTCGGCGCGCTCACCAAGGTCGGCGCGCTCGGCGGCTCGGATGGCTTCAACATGGGCCGGCCGACGCTGCTCGGCCAGAGCCTGTCGGACGAACGCGTCGGCTACGTGATGTACTCGGTGACGGTCGTCTGCGCGGCGCTGCTGGCGCTTCTGGCCCGCATCTACTTCGACTCGACCCGGGGCCTGATCACCCAAGCCGTGCGCGAGAACGAACTGCGGGTCGAGTACCTGGGCGGCTCGGTGCGCCGGGCCATGGCGATCAACTTCGTGCTGGCGGCGTTCGCCGGCGGCGTGGGCGGTGCGCTGACGGTCATGGCGCTCGGTCACATCGATCCCAATTTCAGCTACTGGACGACCTCGGGCGAGTTCGTCTTCGTGGCGATCCTGGCGGGCTGGCAGAGCGTTTTGGCGGTGTTCGTCGCCTCGGTGGTGCTCGAGATCGTGCGGTCGTTCTCGAGCCTCTACTTCCCGAACACCTGGCAGCTGTCGCTCGGCCTCTTCCTGCTGTTCGTCATCCGCTTCCTGCCGCGCGGCATCGGCTCGCTTTGGTTCGACCGCGCCTGGTTCAAGCGCATCGGCGGTGGGCGATGAGCGTGCTGCTCGAGGCGCGGGGCGTGAACCGTCGCTTCGGCGCCGTGGTCGCGGCGAACGACATCAACGTCAAGGTCGAGGCCGGCGAGCGCATCGGCCTGATCGGCAGCAACGGCGCCGGCAAGACGACCTTCGTCAACATGATCACCGGCTACCTGAAGCCCGATGCCGGCAGCATCCTGCTCGACGGGCGCGACATCACCCCGCTCTCACCGCGCCGGATCACGCGCCTCGGCGTGGCCCGGTCGTTCCAGATACCGCAGCTCTGCGCCGACCTGACACTGCTCCACAACAGGCTGGTCGCGACCGCCTGCCATGACGATCGCCTGTCGTTCTGGCAAGTGGCGCGGCGCGACGACGCGGTCGACCGGGCCGACGCGCTGCTCGACCGCTTCAACCTCGGCGAGCACCGCGAGCGGCGCGTCGTCGAACTGCCCGGCGGCGTGCGCAAGCTGCTGGACATCGCCATGGCGCTGACGGGCGCGCCGAAGCTGCTGCTGCTCGACGAGCCCACCAGCGGCGTCTCGGCGGAAGAGAAGTTCCCGATGATGGACGTGATCATGAACGCCCTCGACACCGAGCAGACCGCGGTGCTGTTCGTCGAGCACGACATGGACATCGTCGAGCGCCACGCCGAGCGGGTGATCGCCTTCTACAGCGGCCGCATCATCGCCGACGACACGCCCGCGGCCGCCCTTGTCGACGACGACGTGCGCCGCTACGTGACCGGCACCCTGCGCGAGGAGGTGGCCCATGCTCGCGGTTGAGGGGCTGCAGGTCGCGATCGAATCGGTCCAGGTGTTGCGCGGGCTTTCGCTGCGCGTCGAAGACGGCACGATGGTCGGCCTGATCGGCCGCAACGGGGCCGGCAAGACGACCCTGATGCGCTCGGTGATGGGCCACCTGAGCTCGACGGCCGGTCGCATCCGCTTCGACGAGCACGACCTGGCGGCGCTGCCGAAGCACCACCGGGCCGGACTCGGCATCGGCTACATGCCCGAGGACCGTGGCCTGGTGCCCGAGCTGACGGTCGAGGAGAACATCCTGGTGCCGGTCTGGGCCTCGAAGTCGCTGAAGGAAGGCGATCGGCTCGAGTTCGTGTACAGCGTGCTGCCGGAGCTGAAGGCGATGCGCGAGCGGCGCGCGCTGTTGCTGTCGGGCGGGCAGCAGAAGCTGGTGGCGCTGGCGCGGGCGCTCGCCATCGGCACCCGCCTGCTGCTGCTCGATGAGCCGTTCGAGGGCGTGGCACCGGCCTTGTCGCAACGCCTGAGCGACGTCATCGGCGCGCTCCGCGGCGGCCGGCTCTGCGTGCTGATCTCGCAGTCGGACCTGAACCGGTCGCGTGACATCGTCGATGCCGAGTTCGTCATCGAACGGGGAGCGAATGTTGCACTGAAAGCAGCCGGGAGTGACGCTGCCCTGACGCCATGACGCCGCTGAACCCGTGAACCCGTGACTCTGGTGACTCCGTGACGCTGTGACCCCGCTGATCCTGTGACCCCTGATCCTCGTGACCCCCAGGAACCCGTAACGCCATGAGCCCTTGGGACGACTGCCCGCTGCCTTCCATACGCCGCGAAGCCGTTTTCGGCGACTGCATCGTGCCGTGTTTCGAGCCGCGCCCGCGCAGCGTACACGCGATGTTCGCCGCCTGCGTCGAACGACATGCGGCCCGCGAGGCCGTGGTCTGCGACGGCGGTCGCTGGACCTTCACCGAAACCACGGCGCGTGCCGCCGAGATTGCCAGCGGCCTGGCAGCAAAAGGGGTGCAGCCCGGTGACCGGGTCGGCCTTTTCATCGCCAACCGGCCCGAATTCGTGTTCGTGCTGCTGGCCTTGCAGCGCCTGGGCGCAATCGCGGTGCCGATCGGCGTGCGCGAACAGCGGCCGGGGCTGGCCTACATGCTCGGCCAATGCGGCGCGGTCGGCGTCGTCTTCGATGCCGACCTGACCGAGCGCGTGCCCGGCGTGGCCGATGTGCCCGCCTTGCGGCTGCGCGTCTCGGTGGGTGCTGCCGAAGGCGCCGTGTCGCTCGACGAGTTGTGCGCGCCGGGCCTGCCGGCGGTCGCAGCCGCCGAGGTCCAAGAGCAGGACGCTGCCGTCATCCTCTACACCTCGGGCACGACCGGCCATCCGAAAGGCGCGGTGCTGACCCACCTGAACATCGTGCACTCGGTGCTGCACTACGAAGCGTGCATGGGCCTGCACGAGGGTGACCGTTCGGCGCTCGCGGTGCCGGCCAGTCACGTCACCGGGTTGATCGCGACCATCGCGTCGATGCTGCATGTCGGCGGCGCGATCGTCATCGTGCCGGAGTTCAAGGCGTCGACCTTCGTCGAACTGATGGCCCGCGAGCGCGTGACACACACGCTGATGGTGCCGGCCATGTACAACCTGTGCCTGCGGGTGCCCGATCTCGCGGCGCACGACCTGAGCCATTGGCGCATCGGCGGCTACGGCGGCGCGCCGATGCCGGTCGCGACGATCGATGCCCTCGCCGGCCGCGTGCCGGGCCTGGTGCTGATCAACGCCTACGGTGCGACCGAGACCACCTCGCCCGCGACGATGATGCCCGCGGGCCGTACCCGCGACCATGCCGACACGGTCGGCATCCCGCTGCCCTGCGCCGACGTGCGCGTGATGGACGACGACGGGCGCGAGCTGCCCACCGGCGAGACCGGCGAGCTCTGGATCGCCGGCCCGATGGTCGTGCCGCGCTACTGGGACAACCCGGCCGCCACCCGCACCGCGTTCACGGCCGGCTATTGGCATTCCGGCGATCTCGGCAGCGTCGACGCCGACGGCTACGTCCGCATCTTCGACCGCAAGAAGGACATGCTCAACCGCGGTGGCTACAAGGTGTATTCGGTCGAGGTCGAGAACGTCTTGATGGCCTGGCCGGGCGTGGTCGATGCGGCGGTCGTCGGCAAGCCCTGCCCGGTCCTGGGCGAGCGGGTGCATGCCTTCGTGTTCGCGCCGGGCGCCGCACTTGCCGAGGATGCGCTCAAGCGCCACTGCGCCGAGCACCTTGCCGACTACAAGGTGCCGGAAAGCATCACCTGGGCCCGCGAACCGCTGCCGCGAAACGCCAATGCCAAGGTCTTGAAGCGGTCGCTGCGCGAGACGTTGTGACGCGCTGTCGCGCCGGCAGGCGGTGCGCCGCCAGTGGGGCGCTTCCGACCGATGGGCCTCGCCATGGCGAAGGATGGGTCGCTGCTGATGGCCGACGATGCCAACGGCACGCTCTACCGTATCGCCTACACCGGCCCGCTCGCGACCGGCCCGGCGGGCGCCAATGTGGCCACCGCGGTTGCCACCACCGCCGCCACCGCCGCCGCCACCACCGTGCCGGCAGCCGCCATGCTCGGGCAGGCCGCGCAGGGCTTCGGCGGCCCGATCGCGCTGGAGCGGCCGGAGACTGCGGCCACCGCCCCAGGCGCGCTGAGCGTCTCGTCGCCCGCATTCGCCGGCAACCAAGCCATGCCGCCTCGCTACAGCGACTATGCCGACGACCTCTCGCCGCCGCTGGCGTGGACGCCCGTTGCCGCCGCGAAGTCGTATGCCTTGCTGCTCGACGACCCTGCTGCGCCAACGGCGCCCTACCTGCACTGGTCGATCTTCAACCTGCCGCCCTCGGTGACGCAGTTGCCGGAGGGGTTGCAGAAGCAGGGCCGGCTCACCGCGCCCGAGAACGTGCTTCAGGGCAAGAACTCGCGCGGCTCGCTCGGCTACACCGGCCCGCGCCCGCCCGTCGGCGATCCGCCGCATCCGTACAACTTTCAGGTCTTCGCGCTGGACACGATGCTGAACGTCGACCCCCGCGCCAGCCGCGACGAACTGCTCAAGGCGATGAGCGGCCATGTGATTGCGAAGGGGCGGATTGTGGGGGTGTACCAGCAGGGGCAGGCGCCGATGAAGTAGGGTGGGGCGGTGGGGAGGTCGTGGCGGGCGAGTCGAGCCCGGCTCAGATCGGCAGGCTGAAGAACAGCCAGTGCCAGCCGACCGCCGTCACCAGGCCGATCGGGATGCCGACGCCGATCATGGTGGACACCAGCGGCGCATCGAGCTTCGCCTGCGCCGCGACGATGCCGGCGCCGATCATCGGCGGCATGGCCGACTCGATCACGCTGACGTGCGTCGTCATGTCGACGTCGGCGTCGAGCAACTTCAGCACGGCGATGACGAGCGCCGGACACACCAGCAACTTGTAGCCGAGCCCCAGGCTCAGCACCTTGATCTGTCGCTGGATGGCACCGACGCGCAGCTGCAGCCCGACCGAGATCAGCGCGAGGGGCGCCAGCATATCGCCCAGCCGCACCAACACCTTGTCGACGTCGGCCGGCAACGGCACCGACCGCAACAGGAGGGCCACGATCAGGGCGATGAACGGCGGGAAGGTCGCAATCCTGGTGGCGGTGGCGCGCAGGCTGGTCTGCTTTTCGGCCGCGTAGAGGGCGGCTGCAAAGACCCCGACCGTGCTGAGCACCAGATAGGAGCCGAGCTGGTCGATGAGGAGGCCGAGGCCGAGGCCGTCGCGGCCGTGCAGCGATTCGATCATCGGCAGGCCCACGAACGAGGTGTTGCCGAGGCCGCCCACCAGCGTCAGCGCGCCGATGCTGGCGCGGCTCAACGCGAGCCAGCGGCCGATGCACCAGAACACCACCGCGCCGATGCCGAACAGGATCCACGGCATCAGCACCGGCCACAGCTGGCTGCTGTCGAATTGGAACTCGTGCAGGGTGTGCAAGGTCACCGCCGGCAGGGCCAGGTAGACGATGACCGTGTTCAGGGTCGCGTGGGCGCCATCGGGCACGCGGCCGAAGCGCCGCAGAAGGAGCCCCGCCACCAGGCAGAACACGAGCAACAGCAGGTTAGACATGATGCGTCCGCCTGCCTGGGCGGGCCGCAGCCCCTCGGCGCGCCGCGCTCGTTCGAACCTGAGGCTTCATGACATCTCCTGGTGACGGGTGACCGACTGCTGACTGCCCTACCTTTCTGTACGTGATTCGAAGCCGAAGTCAGACATGCGCGAGCTGCCGCAGCCGCGCCAGCCGCGGGCTGTCGGGCGACTGCCCCCCGAAGCCGGCGGCCGCCGCGCGCTCGGCCGCCACGGCTTCGCCGGTTCGGCCCAATGCCCTGAACACCTCGGCCCGGCGCAACATCGACTCGCCTTCCTCGACCTTCGAGCCGAGCGGCGCGAGATGCCCTGAGCCATCGACCGCTGCGAGCGCCCGGGTGGCCCCGGCCAGGTCGCCGCCGCGCGCGGCGGCGAGCGCCTCGAGCTCGGCCGCCGTTCGATAAGCGCCGCCCTCGGCGGCGCGTTCCTTCACCAGCGCCTCGCGGAGGCGGGTCGCCGTTTGCCGCGCCGCTGCCGTCTGACCCGCGTCGAGCTGCGCCGTGGCGGTGGCTAGGCGCACGCGCACCCACACCGGGGCCGGCTTTTTCGCTGTCGGCCATTGCTGCTGCAGCTTGTCGAGCAGCGCCAGCGCATCGGCACCGCGCCCCGTCAGGCTCAGCAGCTGCGCCTCGGCGAGCAGCAGCGGGCCGTTGTCGGCGATCGCCGATGCCGCGAGCAGCGGGTCGGGTGCCGGAATGGCGAACGACGCGACGCGGCCGAGGTTGCCGGCAAGCCAGTCGTTCTCGAGCTCACGCGCTTGCAGCGCGGTGGCTGCGAACGCGGGCATGCCGTCGGGCCGGGCGGCGAGCGTCCGGCGCTGTTCGGCGAGCATCGAAGCGGCCCGGGCGTAGTCGCCCTGGCGGCTGACCGCGCCCACCCAGGTCCCGAACACCCGGACGACGCCGCGGTTGACCGGCCCCAGCGCCCCGAGCAACAGCCGATGCGATTCGCGCAGCGCCACCTCCGCTTCGGCCGCGAGCCCGTTGGCCGCAAGGGCCGAGCCGAGGGTGAGCAGGTCGAAGGCACGCTGGTCGGCATCGGCATCGATGTTGGCGAGCGCGGCGCGATGGCTGTCGCGGGCGTACTTCAGGCTGCGGGCGTCGTCGAAGCCGAGGTAGAGCGATGAGAGCTGCGCCGGCACGAGGGTGAACTGACCTTCGGGCCAGGTCCGTTCGATCAGCGCGTTGCCGCTCAGGAGAACGCTCTCGGCTTCGGCGCGCCGGCCCTGCGTGATGAGCAGCGAGCCCAGGTCGCTCACCACGAACGAACGCGCGATGACGCTGGCATCGTCGCGCGCCTCCGGCGCCCAGGCGACCGCGGCGCGGCGAACCTGCTCGCATTCATCCATCTGCTTCAGCTGGAACAGCGCGCGCGACACCAGCCGATAGGCCAGGATGATTTTGTCGGCCGGCGCGTGATGCTCCTTGAGCGAGGCCAGATACTTTCGGCCGACGGCGAGCGAGCCTTCGAAGTTGGAGTCGTAGTTGAGCTGCAGCGTCACGGCCTCGAGTTGTGCATCGCGGCCCGACGGCCGGTCCTTGTAGCGCGACTCGAGTTCGGCCAGCTTGCGCTCGAGCGCGCCGACGATCGCGCGCGGCTTGGCCAGCGCCGACGGGTCGCTGGCGCCGGTGACGCTCAGCTCCATCATCGTTTCGCGGTAGAGGTCGCGCACCGCCAGCTGCGCGCTCACTTCGGCCTCGGCGCGTGCCGCCTGCTCGCGCGCCGCACGTGCCTGCCAGAGCGAGGTGCCGGCGCCGGCGACGACGGCCACGGTCAGCGCGCTGCCCATCGCCACGGCCAGCCGATGCCGGCGCACGAACTTGGCGGCGCGGTAGCGGGTGCTGTCGGGCCGCGCCAGGACGGGCTCGCCGCGCAGGTAGCGGCCCAGATCCTGGGCGAAGGCATCGACGCTTGGATAGCGCTCGTCGATCGACTTTTTCAGCGCCTTGTTGAGGATGGCATCGAGGTCACCGCGGAGCAGCTTCCTCGTCGCCGGGTCGGCCGCCGCCTCGCTCGCCCGCCGCGGGTCCACGTTGGCGATCGCCTCTTCGAGTTCGGCCACGCTGCTGCGCTTGAGCTGGTACGGGCGCGCCTCGGCCAAGAGCTCGAAGGCGACCACCCCCAGGCTGTAGACGTCGCTCGCCGTGCCGAGCGGCAGCCGATGGATCTGCTCGGGGCTCGCATAGTCGACCGTGAACGCCGCCCCGCCGAGTTCGGTAAGAGC
>CAXTDH010000098.1:0-8650 GCA_964242405.1 uncultured Rhizobacter sp.
GATCGTCTCGCGCGTGCAGTCGGCGATCGAGACGGTGACGCATGCCGTCGAGTCGAGCCAGCGGATCATGCACAACCTGCGGCCCGCGATCCTCGAGCAGGGCCTGATGGCGGCGCTCCACTGGATGGCGAGCCGATTCGAGAAGGGCACCGGTGTCGACTGCCGGGTGCGATTGCCGGAATCGCTGCCGGAGCGGCCCGCCGGCGTGCCGCTCGTGGCCTACCGCTGCGCCCAGGAGGCGCTGACCAATGTCAGCAAGCACGCCCAGGCGAGCCGCGTCCAGCTCGATCTGTCGCTGGCCGGTGGCATGTTGTCGCTCGAGATCAGCGACAACGGCCGCGGCCTCGGCCAGGAAGACCTCGCCAAGGCCCGGTCCTTCGGGATCCGCGGGCTGCGCGAGCGGGCCGGCACGGTCGGCGGCTGGGTCGACCTGAGCAGCGGCGCCCATGGCACGACGCTCATTCTCTCGGTGCCCTTGAATCCGCCCGAGATCGCTGCTATACCCCCGATTCCCGAGCGCGTCGTCGACCGCCACAGCCAGTGGGGCGAGCTGTGACGGCACATCCGAACCGCACCAGAGGCAACCCATGATCAAGGTTCTTCTCTGCGACGACCACGCGCTGATCCGGCGCGGCATCCGCGACACCTTGTCGGATGCGGCCGATATCGAGGTCATCGGCGAAGCGGGCGACTACGGCGAGCTGCGGGCCCTCATGCGCGAGAAGACGGCCGACGTGCTGGTCCTCGACATCAACCTGCCCGGCCGCAGCGGCCTCGATGTGCTGGCCGTCTTGAAGGACGAAGGCACGCCGATGCGGGTGCTGGTGGTCTCGATGTACCCCGAAGATCAATACGCCATCCGGGCGCTGCGCGCCGGCGCCTTCGGCTACGTCAACAAGGGCGGCGACCCGGCGCTGATCGTCGCGGCCGTGCGGGTGGTGGCCCAGGGGCGCAAGTACGTCACCCCGGAGATCGCCCAGATGCTGGTCGAGAGCCTGACCGCGCCGGTCGCCGTCAACGCCCACGACAAGCTGTCGGATCGCGAGTTGCAGACGCTGACGATGATCGCCTCGGGCAAGCGGCTCTCCGACATCGCCGAGCAGCTGATGCTGAGCCCGAAGACGGTCAGCGTCTACCGGGCCCGGGTGCTCGAGAAGCTCGGCCTCACAAACAATTCGGAGATGACGGTCTACGCGATCCGCAACGGGTTGGTGGGCGGGGAGTAGCGGGCCGTCGGGCTAGCAGGTTTGCGAGCTTGCGGCTTGCGGCTTGCGGCTTGCGGCTTGCGGCGACCCGGCGATCCGGCAGACGAGCGGCTCGTGACGCGTGCCGTCAGCCGACGGCCCGCCGGCGAACGCACGCCAGGTATTTCTCGCCGTCCGGCGGCAGGCCGCCGCGCTGCGAGGCCCAGATCATCTCGCCCAGGCACTCCATGACCTGGTGCTGCGCCTCGTGCACCGAGCCGAGCCGGCGCGCCAGCAGATCGTGCGCCTGCTTGATGCCGCGCGGCTGGTCGATGGCCAGCTGCTCGCTGATCGACAGGTGCATCGACAGGTGCAGGAAGGGATTGGTCCGGCCGGCTTCGACGTCGTAGACCGCCGCCAGCGCCGCGGGCAGGTCGGCGAGCTCGGGGTGGTATTCGGGGTGCTCGTCCAGCCACTGCGCGGCGCTCGCCTCGATCGGCGTCAGCGGTACCCGTTCCTGCTGCTTGCGATGCGTTTCGCAGAAGAAGCGCCGGACGTCGAGTTGCGAGGGAGCGAACATGCCGCAGATTCTCGCCTTGCACGTCGGACCGCCCGGCTCACTCGATGATCGACCCTGCCGCTTGTCGGCACAATCGTCGAACCTGTCGACTGCGACACAAGAAGGAAGCCCGATGAACATCACCACCGAACAACTGTTCGACGCTGCCCGCAGCCACAACGAGTTCACGCCCCACCCCGTCCCGGAGGCCCTGCTTCGGCAGCTCTACGACCTGGTCAAATGGGCGCCGACCTCCGCCAACAGCAGCCCGGCGCGGTTCGTCTTCGTGACGTCGCCCACCGCGAAGGAGCAGCTGCTCGCCGCCATGGCGCCGGGCAACGTCGAGAAGACCCGCCAGGCACCGGTCTCGGTCATCGTCGGCATGGACATGGCCTTCCACGACAAGCTGCCGCAGCTCTTCCCACATGTCGACGCGCGCGCCTGGTTCCACGGCAACCAGCCGATGATCGATGCGACCGCTTTCCGCAATTCGAGCCTGCAGGGCGCCTACCTGATCATGGCCGCCCGGGCGCTCGGCCTCGACTGCGGGCCGATGAGCGGCTTCGATCCGGTCAAGATGGACGCGGCGTTCTGGGCCGGCACCACGATCAAGACCAACTTCGTCGTCAACCTCGGCCACGGCGACCCGGCCAAGCTGATGCCGCGCAGCCCGCGGCTGAGCTTCGAGGAGGCGTGCCGGGTGGTGTGACCGCGGCCCAGCCGTCGGGGCGGGTGTCGTGATTCCTGGCGAGGCAGGTGTCGCCGTCACCAGCCGATACGAGCATCGCGGTTCGCGGCCTCGTCGCGCTCCTGCGCGAACAGCTCCTCGAGCTGCTGCCGGCCCTGCTTGGCGACCGAGATCAGGTGCGCTTCGTCCTTGCGATGAGGCGCCATCTTGATCAGCTGCTCGATGTTGTGACGACGAAAGCGCAGTGACAGGGTGCGCGCCTGGTGGCGTTCCCAGCCCAGCTGCTCGAGCACGCTGCGGGCGCTCATCAGGGCCGCATCGAGCGTCTCGCGTTCGATCGCCCGCACGCCCAGGTCGTAGAGCTCGAAGTAGTGCTGGACGTTTCGCGCCCGAGCCACGACGAGAAGATCCGGGAAGTTCTCGCGCACCATCCGCACGACCCGCAGGCTCTGCTCGACGTCGTCGACCGCCACCACCACGACCTTCGCCGTCGCCGCGCCCGCCGTCCGCATCAGGTCGAGCCGGGTCGCGTCGCCGTAGAACACGCGCCAGCCGAAGCGGCGCATCGTCTCGATCTGGTCGCCGTCGATGTCGAGCACCGTCGGCTGGATGCCGTTGGCATAGAGCATCCGGCCCACCACCTGACCATAGCGGCCGAAGCCGGCGATGATGACCGACTGGTTCTGCGGCTCATCGAGTTCCGGGAGCCTGGCCTTTCCGCGCCCGGCGAGCAGCGGCATCAGCCAGCGGTCGGTGGCCACCAGCAGCAAGGGCGTCACCAGCATCGAGATCGCGACCGCCGCCACGAGCAGCGACGACACCGCCCCCTCAATGACGCCGGCCTGGGCCGCCGTCTGGAAGACGACGAAGCCGAATTCGCCGCCCTGGGCGAGCAGGATGATGAAGACCGGCCGCTCCTGGCGCGGCAGCGGCATCAGCCGGCCCATCGCCCAGAGGACAGCCGCCTTGAGGAACAGAAAGCCGAGCACCACCGCGGCGATCACGCCCGGCCGTTGCAGCACCACCGCGAAGTCGATCGTCATGCCCACGGCGATGAAGAAGAGGCCGAGCAACAGGCCCTTGAACGGCTCGATGTCGGTCTCGAGCTCGCGCCGGTATTCGCTCTCGGCCAGCAGCACGCCGGCGAGAAAGGCGCCGAGCGCCATCGACAGGCCGACCGTCTGCATCAATGCCGCGGTCGCGACCACCAGCAGCAGCGAGGCGGCGGTGAAGATCTCGGGCGTCTTGCTGCGGGCAATCCAGCGCAGCGCCGGGCGGATCAGCAACCGGCCGCCGAAGACGATCACGGCGATCACGCCGAGCACCTTCGCGGCGCCGATCCAGGCGTTGCCCTGGTGGCTGGTGCGCTCGTCGGCCAGCAGCGGCAACAGGGCCAGGATCGGGATCGCGGCCACGTCCTGCAGCAGCGACACGCTCAGCACGCTCTGCCCGGAGGTGGTGTTCATCAGCCCGCGCTCGTTGAGCACGCCCAGGCCGATCGCCGTCGACGACAAGCCGAGGCCGAGCGCGGCGACCAGTGCCATCCGCCAGTCGACACCGGCCAGCAGCCCCGCGCCGATCAGCAGCGCCGCGGAGCCGAACAGCTGTGCGCTGCCCCAGCCGAAGATCGGCTTGCGCAGCGACCAGAGCCGCCGCGGCTCCAGTTCCAGGCCGATCAGGAACAGCATCAGCACGACGCCGAATTCGGAGAAGTGCAGCATGTCCTGTGGGTTGGTGACCAGCCCCAGCCCCCAGGGGCCGATGACGATGCCGGCCGCAAGGTAACCGATGATCGAGCCCAGGCCGAGGTACTTGGCGATCGGCACTGCGAGCACGGCGGCGGCCAGGTAGACGAGCAGGCCTGCGAGCCAGGAGCCGTGTTCCATCAGCCCGCCCTCGCGACGCCGATCGTGGCCGGGCTGTCCACGGCCCCGTCGAGCGGGCGCGCGTCCTCGGGCACCGGCGTGGCGAGGCGGTAGAGCAGCGCGTCGAGCTCCGGCCAGTTCGGATAGTCGAGGAGGCGTTGGCGGTAGGCCGCGACATGCGCCGCGACCGCCGCCTCCTCGATCCGGTGGGCACCGTGCAGCAGCAGCGGCGGCAGGAAGCGCATGCCGCAGAGCGTCGCCGTCTGCTCGTAGGGTGGCAGGAACGCCTCGAAGGCATAGCGGTTGTGACCGTCGGGGCGATAGGAATCCTCGGGGCCGCCGGTGGTCGCGACCAGCCACAAGTCCTTCCCCCTGAGCGCCGTGCCGCCGGGGCCGTAAGCCCAGCCGAAGGCGAGCACGTCGTCGAGCCAGAGCTTCATCAGCGGCGGCATGCTGTACCAGTGGATCGGGTGCTGCCAGACGACCAGCCGGGCGGCGGCGAGCAGCGCCTGCTCGGCCTCGATGTCGATCAGGTAGTCGGGGTAGAGCGAATACAGGTCCCGCACCTTGACACCGGCTTGCGGCGGCAGGCCGCGCGCCGCCTGCAACAGTCGCCGGTTGATCCGCGAGTGCTCCATCTGCGGATGGGCGCTCAGGACCAGCACGTCGGAAGGCGGTGCGGGCTGCGGCGGGAAGGGCGTGACGACGGCCATGCGGTGCGCGGGTTTGTCAGCGGCGTGGGCTCGGGCGGAACAGCCCGCCCGGCCGCTAACATAACCTCAAATCAGCGCATCGAACCAGCGCACTGGATCAGCGCCCGAAACCGGCGTGTTGAACCAGCGTCACCGACCGGCCCACCACCCAGGACAGAACGCGATGAGAACTTTCGACCGCATCACCGACCTGCAAGCCCTCGTCGGCGAGGAAGTCGGCATCAGCGAGTGGATCACCGTCACGCAGGAGCGCATCCAGCTGTTCGCCGATGCCACCGGCGATCATCAATGGATCCATCTCGACACCGAACGCGCGGCCCAGGGCCCCTTCGGCACGACCATCGCCCACGGTTTCCTGACGCTGTCGCTGCTGCCCGAGATGGGCGCGTCGGCGATGGAGGTGCTCGACACCCGGATGGGCGTGAACTACGGCCTCGGCAAAGTGCGGTTCCCGTCGCCTGTTCCCGCAGGCAGCCGGGTCCGCGGGCGCTTCAAGCTGTTGAAGTTCGAGCCGCTCGAGGGCGGGGCGCAGATCACGATGGAGTGCACGATGGAGCGCGAAGGTTCCGAAAAGCCGGTCTGCGTGGCCGAGTCGATCGCCCGGCGCTACGCCTGAGCGGCGGCGCTCGCCCAGGCGACGCGAAAAGCGACCGGCGACGAGCGCATACCGCAGCTTCGGCTCTCGCCCCGTCGGCTAGCATGAGCGGCGTTGCCGGCAACGAGTAAGCGCACGATGAAGGTCCTGTTGATCGACGACCACCCGCTGATCCTGTCGGCGCTGCAAAGCGTCATCCTGGGGCTGGGCGGTGACGTGACGGTGACCGGCGTGGCCACGGCCCGCGAAGCCCGGCAGGTCTTGCAGGCCGATGCCGACTACGACCTCGTGCTGCTCGATCTCGCCCTCGGCGACGCCGATGGTTTCGACGTGCTGAAGGAATTCCGTGCCGCCTATCCGGCCCTGCCGGTGGTGGTCGTCTCCGCCTCCGAGCGGTCGAGCGACGTGATTCGATCGGTCGATCTGGGCGCAATGGGTTTCGTGCCCAAACGGGCCAGCAACGAAACCCTGTTCGAGGCGCTGCGGATGGTGATGTCGGGCGGCATCTACATCCCGCCGATGACGATGGGCTCGGAGCGGCCCGGCCCGCCCGCGGCCGGCGACACCGTGCCGAGCGTGCTGCGGGTGCTGCGACACGAAGTCGGCGACGACGACGGCTTTCACAACCAGATGCCGCTCGCCACCCTCGGGCTGACGCCGCGTCAGACCGAAGTGCTCGCTCTGTTGCTCAAGGGCCAGCCGAACAAGCTGATCGCCCGGGAGCTGAGCCTGTCGGTCGAGACGGTCAAGGACCATGTCGCCGCGGTGCTGCGCACCCTCAACGTCAGCTCGCGGACGCAGGCGGTGCTGGCGGTGAGCCAGATGTCGCAGGCCGGGCGGGGCGGCAGCTGGGGCGAATCACGCCGCTGAAGCGCATGCGGCGCGACGACGGCATGCCGATGACCGCCCCGGACGCTGACGGCAGCGGCAGCGGCAGCGGCGGGACAAGCGCATCGTTCCAGCGCGTGGCCGCCAGCCTGCCGGAGATCGTCCAGAGCACCTACGACTACATGCCGGCGGCCCTTGCCGGCTATCTGGCCGGTGTCGGCATCATCGCCTCCCTGTTCTGGGCTGTCGTCCCGAAGACGCTGCTCGTGCCGTGGATGGCCGCCTTCTTCACGCTGTGCATCGTTCGCTGGGGCGTGATCCTGGCATTCCGCCGTGCCGCGCCTCGGTCGACCGCCGACTGGCTGCTCTGGCGCCTGCGATCGAACATCGGCACCCTGGGCGCGGCGCTGCTCTGGGGTTTCGCCGGCTGGAGCTTCTACGGCGCGGCGACCGGCCTGGAGCAGACCGGCCTGATCATCATCATCTACACCTTCTGCGTCGCCGGCATTCCGGTGCTGTCGACGCAACCCCGGCTCTACCTGGCGTTCGGCGGCCTCTGCCTGTTGCCGTTGGTACTGCGGATCGCGCTCGTCGGCGACACCCGCAGCTACCAGCTCGCGGCCGAGCTGCTGCTGATCATCAGCTTCACGGTCGTGCTCGCCAACAGCTACCGGCAGGCGCTGCAGCGGGCGATCGAGCTCAAGGTGCAGGCGGACGGCCTGCTGGCGCAGTTGCGGGTCGAAAAGCTGGCGGCCGAAGCCGCGCGGGCCGAGGCCGAAGTCGCGAACCGGGCCAAGACGCAGTTCTTCGCCGCGGCCAGCCATGACCTGCGCCAGCCGCTGCATGCGATGGGCCTCTTCGCCGAGGCGCTGCGCCAGCGGGTGCACGAGCCGGAGGTGGCGCACCTCGTCCACAGCATCAACGAGTCGGTCGACGCGCTCGAGGGGCTGTTCTCGGAGCTGCTCGACATCACCCGGATCGACAGCGGCGGCGTGGAGGTGCACGAGCAGCACTTCGAGGTCGGCGACATCCTGAGGAAGCTGCGCCTGCATTTCGAGCCGAGCGCCTTCGAGAAGGGCCTGTCGCTGCGTCTGCGCGGCGGCCACCGGGCGGCGCTCGCCGACCCGCTGCTGGTCGAGCGCATCTTGCGCAACCTGGTCTCGAACGCGATCCGGTATACGGTCGACGGCACGGTGCTGGTGAGCTGCCGCAGCCGCGCCGGCCGCCTGTTGCTGCAGGTCTGGGACACCGGGCCGGGGATCCGCGAGGCCGAGCAGGCGCGCATCTTCGAGGAGTTCTACCAGCTGCCGACGACCGGCATCGTCAGCCCGGAGCAGAAGAAGGGCCTGGGCCTCGGGCTGGCGATCGTCAGGCGCCTGGCCGAGCTGATGAACACGCCGCTCACGCTTCGGTCGACGCCCGGGCGAGGCACCGTCTTCACGCTCGAGTTGCCGATCGGCAAGAAGCCGCGGCCGCAGGCGCAGGTGCTGCCCGGCAATGCGCCTTTCGACATCACGCTCGCCGGTCGAAGGGTCGTGCTGGTGGACGACGAGCCGGCGGTGCGCGCCGGGCTCAGCGTGCTGCTGACCGGTTGGGGCGCCCAGCTCGTCGCCTTCGACAGCGTCAGCGCCTGCGCCGCCTGGGTCGCGGCGAGCGACCCCGCCTCGAGCGCGCCGGACCTCTTGATCGTCGACTACCGCCTGGCCGAGGGCTCGACCGGCCTGGATGCGATCGCCGTGGTGCGGGCCCGCTTCGGCAGCGGCGTGCCGGCGATCGTCGTCACCGGCAGCAGCATGGCCGCACACGAGCTCGATGCCCAACGACACGACTTCCACCTGCTGATCAAGCCGGTGCTGCCGAACAAGCTGCGGGCGATGATCGCCTTCAAGCTGCAGGTCAAGGCGGCCGCCTGAGCGTCTTAGGCAAATCGGGCCGGCCACTCGAGCGCCTGCCAATGGAAGCCGGCCGCTCGAGCGCCGTGCCGGTTCAGGCCGGCGAATACGCGAGACGAAGATAGATCGGTGCGAACGCCTCGGCCTGAGTCACTTCCAGCAAGTGCTCGCGCGCCAGTTCGAGCATGGCGATGAAGGTGACGACCCTGAGCTGTGGCCCGCGCCGGCGAGCGGAGAGTGCCTCGAAGACGGCGATGCGGCGGCACGAGGGTGCCCGCTACAGGAAGCTCATGTGGGGGCGCATGCTGAGCTGTTAAAGGGTAGTG
>CAXTDH010000099.1:0-8647 GCA_964242405.1 uncultured Rhizobacter sp.
ATCGAGGTCGTTCGAGACGGCCTTGACGATGTCCTGGCAGTCGTCGAAGACGCCGGCGACGACCAGGTTGTGGATGTTCGGATCCAGCAGGCTGAACATCTGCGCCTGCTGGAAAGGGCTCATCCGGCCCTCGGGCGACAGCATGAAGACCTTGATGTTGGCCTTGCCGCGCATCGCATATTCGGCGGCGCTGCCGGTATCGCCCGAGGTCGCGCCCAGGATGTTGAGCAGCTCGCCGCGCCGGCCGAGTTCGTACTCGAACAGCTGGCCGAGCAGCTGCATGGCGACATCCTTGAACGCCAGCGTCGGGCCGTTCGACAGGCCCTGGAGAAAGAGGCCGGGTTCGAGTTGCCGCAACGGCACGATCGCGGGCGAGCCGAACAGCGCCGCGCTGTAGGTGCGGGCGGTGATGGCGCGCAAGTCGTCGGGCGGGATGTCGTCGATGTAGAGCGACAGGATCTCGAACGCGAGCTCGTGGTACGGCAGGCCGCGCCAGGAGGCGAGCGTGGCCGCATCGACGGTCGGGTAGTGCGTCGGCAGGTAGAGGCCGCCGTCGGGGGCCAGGCCTTCGAGCAGGATGTCGCAGAAGCTGCGCGGCGTGGTGTCGCCGCGGGTGCTGAGGTACTTCACGGCTTGTTGCCGGCTCGATGAGCGGGTTGGCTGCGACCGCCCTCACCCCGCAACCCCGTCACGACAACTCCTCCTTCCTGATCCGGACAATCGGCGCCAGCACCGTCGGCAGCGCCTGCATCGTCCGGATGGCGTCGTTCATCCGGCCCTCGACGGTGTCGTGGGTCAGGATGATGACGTCGGTCTGCGCCTCGCCTTCAGCCGATTCCCGCTGCAGCAGGGCGTCGATCGAGATGTCGCGCTCCGCCAGGATCGCCGTGATGCGTGCCAGCACGCCGGCCTGATCCTGCACCTGCAGGCGGAGGTAGAAAGCGGTCACGACCTCGTCCATCGGCAGGATCCGGGTGTCCTGCATGGCGCCCGGCTGGAAGGCGAGATGCGGCACGCGATGATCGGGGTCGGCGGTGTGCAGCCGCGTCACGTCGACCAGATCGGCAATCACGGCAGACGCCGTCGGTTCCGCGCCTGCACCCCGACCGTAGTGCAGCGTCGTGCCCACCGCATCCCCTTGCACCACCACCGCGTTCATCGCTCCCTCGACGTTCGCGATCAACCGCTTGCTCGGCACCAGCGTCGGGTGCACGCGCAGCTCGATGCCCTCGCCGCTACCGGCCGCGCCGGCGCGCCGCTTGGTGATGCCGAGCAGCTTGATCCGGTAGCCCAACTGCTCCGCATAACGGATGTCGACCGAACTCAGTTGCCGGATGCCTTCGATGTAGGCCTTGTCGAACTGCACCGGAACACCGAACGCGATGGCGCTCATGATGGTCGCCTTGTGGGCCGCGTCGACGCCGTCGATGTCGAAGCTGGGGTCGGCTTCGGCGTAGCCGAGGCGCTGCGCGGACTGAAGCACCACGTCGAAATCGAGCCCCTTGGCCCGCATCTCCGAGAGGATGAAGTTGGTCGTGCCGTTGATGATGCCGGCGATCCATTCGATCCGGTTCGCGGTCAGGCCCTCGCGCAAGGCCTTGATGATCGGGATGCCGCCGGCCACCGCCGCCTCGAATGCGACCATCACCCCGCGCTCGCTGGCCGCCGCGAAAATCTCCGTGCCGTGCACCGCCAGCAGCGCCTTGTTGGCCGTGACGACATGCTTGCCGGCTCGCACCGCCTCGAGCACCAGCTCCCGGGCGATGCCGCAGCCGCCGATCGTCTCGACGACGATCGCGATCTCGGGGTTGGCGATGATCTCCCGGGCGTCGCCGACCACCTGCGCCTGACCGCCCACCACCGCTCTTGCGGCGACCACGTTGCGCCGCGACACCATCGTCACCTCGATGTCGCGCCCGGCCCGGCGCCGGATCTCCTCGCGGTTGCGGCGCAGCACCTCGAAAACCCCGCAGCCCACGGTGCCCAGCCCCATCAGGCCTACTTGGATCGGTTTCATGCTGATGTCGGTGCGCTTCAAAGGGCGTGTCGTTTTCGGTAGTGCTCGAGAAAGCGGGCGATCCGGCCGATCGCCTCCGTCAGGTCGTCGGTGTTCGGCAGGAAAACGATCCGGAAGTGATCGGGCGCCTCCCAATTGAAGCCGGTGCCCTGAACGATCAACACCTTTTGCTCTGCGAGCAGGTCATACGCGAGCTGCTGGTCGTCGACGACCGGGTAGAGCGCCGGATCGAGCTTCGGGAACATATAGAGCGCCGCCTTGGGCTTGACCACGCTCACCCCGGGGATCGCCGTCAGCAGCTCATAGGCGAGGTCACGCTGACGGCAGAGGCGCCCACCCGGCGCCACCAGGTCGTCGATGCTCTGGTAGCCGCCGAGCGCCGTCTGAATGGCGAGCTGGCCCGGCGTGTTGGCGCAGAGCCGCAGCGACGCCAGCATGTTCAGGCCTTCGATGTAGTCGCGTGCATGCCGCTTCTCGCCCGACACCACCATCCAGCCGGATCTATAGCCGCAGGAACGGTAGTTCTTCGACAAGCCGTTGACGGTCACGAACAGCACGTCATCGGCGAGCGACGAGATGCTGGTGTGGGTGGCGCCGTCGTAGAGCGTCTTGTCGTAGATCTCGTCGGCGAACACGACCAGCTGGTGTTCGCGCGCCACCTCGACGATCTGCAGGAGCACGCTTTCGGGGTAGAGGGCCCCCGTCGGGTTGTTCGGGTTGATGACGACGACCGCGCGGGTGCGCGGCGTGATGCGCGAGCGCATGTGCTCGATGTCGGGCATCCAGCCCGACGACTCGTCGCAGCGGTAGTGCACCGGCGTGCCCCCGGAGAGGCCCACGACCGCGGTGTAGAGCGGGTAGTCCGGCGACGGAATCAGCACTTCGTCGCCGTCGTTGAGCAGCCCGTTCATGCCGATCGCGATCAGCTCCGAGGCGCCGTTGCCGAGATAGACATCGTCGATCGTGACCCCGCGGACGTGCTTCTGCTGGGTGTAATGGACGACCGCCTTGCGCGGCGCGAACAGGCCCTTGCTGTCGGTGTAGCCGGCCGTCGCGGCCAAGTTGCGGATCATGTCCTGAACGATTTCGTCCGGCGGCTCCAGGCCGAACGCGGCGACGTTGCCGATGTTCAGCTTGATGATCTTGTGACCCTCTTCCTCCATCTGCCGCGCCTTGTCGAGCACGGGCCCGCGGATGTCGTAGGCGACGTTGGCGAGCTTGGCTGACTTGACGATCGGTCTCAAACAACCCCCAGGGCGCAGGCGCGCCGGAAAACCTAGAATTTAACCATACCGACCTCGCCGGGCCGCCGGGCGAATCTTAGCAAAGCGCTTTCGAACCCCCATGAAACTCCAAGCCGATCGGATCGAAGGACAGAACGCAGTGGCCCGGCACGGCCCCGGCGGCGTGCTGGTCAACGGCGAGGAGTACCGGCAGAGCGTCATCGTTCCCTGGCAGGGAGCGGTATCGACTTGGCAGGTCGACAGTTTCGACAAGCTGACGGAGGCTCACTTCGCGGCGCTTGCCGATTCGCGGCCGGAGCTCGTCGTCTTCGGCAGCGGCAGCCGCCTTCGCTTCGTCAAGCCGGCCTTGCTGCGGCCCTTGATCGAGCGTCGGATCGGCGTCGAGACGATGGACACGGCAGCGGCTTGCCGGACCTACAACGTGCTGCTCGCGGAAGGCCGGTCGGTGCTGGCGGCGCTGCTGTTCGAGCACCTGCCGGCGGCAGGCGGTTGAGTCGGGGCGCCGGGCCGCAGCACGGGTTGGAACCGGCCACGGTCATCGATTCGAGGGCCGGCGGGCCGGATTGGCGCAGGGGGCGACCGTTTATAATTCAGCCCTCAGGCGCCGCGTCGGCGCAGCCAAACAGAATACTTCATGACGCCCGCCCTCAACAAACCCCTTCCGGAATTTGAAGCGCTCGCGACCGGTGGTGTGAAGTTCACGCCACAGGCCTACGCCGGCAAGATCGTCATCCTCTATTTCTACCCAAAAGACAACACCCCCGGTTGCACCACCGAGGCGATGCAGTTCCGCGACTATCACCAGGAATTCGTCGAGGCGGGTGCGGTGGTGTTCGGCGTCTCGCGCGACAACATGGCGTCGCACGACCGGTTCAAGCAGAGCCTGGAGTTGCCCTTCGACCTGATTGCCGATACCGAAGAGAAACTCTGCCACATGTTCGGTGTCGTCAAGAACAAGATCATGTACGGCAAGAAGGTCAAGGGCATCGAGCGCAGCACCTTCTTGATCGACGGCACCGGCGTGTTGAGGGGTGAATGGCGAGGTTTGAAGGTCGCCGGTCATGTCGAAGATCTGCTGAACGAAGTCAAGGCGCTCAAGCAGGCTGCCTGAGTTGTCCGATAGGCCCGTGCGGGTTCGATAGCGAGACGCCTCGCGGTGCGCGGCGCGCCGCGCCCTCACTCCCGTCGACTCCACGGCGAACACCCACGACTGCGTCCGACCACCATGCCCTTGCCCAAGCCGCCTGTCAAACGCGCGTCCCTTTTGAGCGTTGCCGATTTCGATGCTCCCACGGTCGCCGTTGCGGTCAAGAAGCCGACCAAGGCACGTGCAGCGGTAGAACCGTCGATGCCGGCCGTCCCCAAGGCCCGTCCTGAGGTCGCTCGTGACAACGTCGTCCTCCTGGAAGCACGTGAGACGGCCGCTGCTCCGCCTCCGGCTGCCACGCGCAAGCCGCACGGCCAGCCGCAGACCCGGGCCGCCAAGCCGCGCGGCAACGGGCCGGCGACGCTGTTCGTGCTCGACACCAACGTGCTGATGCACGACCCGACGTCACTGTTCCGCTTCGAGGAACACGACATCTACCTGCCGATGATCACGCTCGAGGAGCTCGACGGCCACAAGCGCGGCATGACCGAGGTCGCGCGCAATGCCCGCCAGGTCAGCCGTGAGCTGGATCAGCTGGCCGCGACCATGCCGACGCGCGACGTGTCGGGCGCGTCCGAGGGCCTGCCGCTCGCCCGCACCGGCCACCGCGAAGCCGGCGGCAAGCTCTTCTTCCAGACGAACCTGATCAACGTCACGCTGCCGGCCGGCCTGCCCCAGGGCAAGGCCGACAACCAGATCCTCGGTGTCGTGCAGGCCCTGCGCGAGCAGCAGCCGGGGCGCGACGTGGTGCTGGTGTCCAAGGACATCAACATGCGGATCAAGGCCCGTGCCCTCGGCCTGCCGGCCGAAGACTATTTCAACGACAAGACGCTCGACGACGGCGACCTGCTCTACACCGGCGTGCTGCCGCTGCCGGCCGACTTCTGGGAGAAGCACGGCAAGACGATGGAGAGCTGGCAGCAGGGCGGCTACACCTACTACCGCATCAGCGGGCCGATGGTGCCGGTGCTGCTCATCAACCAGTTCGTCTACCTCGAGGCGCCGGGCGCCGCGTCGCTCTACGCCAAGGTCACTGAGATCACCGGCAAGACGGCGGTGCTGCGCACGCTCAAGGAGTACACCCACGGCAAGAACGCCGTCTGGGGCGTGACGGCCCGCAACCGGGAGCAGAACTTCGCCCTCAACCTGCTGATGGACGCCGACTGCGACTTCATCACCCTGACCGGCACCGCCGGCACCGGCAAGACGCTGATGACGCTGGCCGCCGGCCTGAGCCAGGTGATGGACGAGCGCCGCTACACCGAGATCATCGTCACCCGCGTGACCGTGCCGGTCGGCGAGGACATCGGCTTCCTGCCGGGCACCGAGGAAGAGAAGATGGGCCCGTGGATGGGCGCGCTCGACGACAACCTCGAGGTCCTCTCGAAGACCGACAGCGGCGCCGGCGAATGGGGCCGCGCCGCGACCAACGACCTGGTGCGCTCGAAGATCAAGATCAAGTCGCTCAACTTCATGCGCGGCCGCACCTTCCTCAACAAGTTCGTGATCATCGACGAGGCGCAGAACCTGACGCCCAAGCAGATGAAGACGCTGATCACCCGCGCCGGCCCGGGTACCAAGATAATCTGTCTCGGCAACCTGGCGCAGATCGACACCCCCTACCTGACCGAGGGCAGCTCGGGCCTGACGTTCGCCGTCGACCGCTTCAAGGGCTGGCCTCATTCGGGCCATGTGACGCTGGCACGCGGCGAGCGTTCGCGGCTGGCCGATTTCGCCTCCGAGGTGCTCTAGACGTTCAGCGGCGGTGCTGCGCCTAGGCGGCGCGGGCGGCCCCCGCACCGGACGGCTCGGCGGAGATTGCGGAGACGTTCATGTCGCGCTCGCAACGACTCTTCGATCTCCTGCAATTGCTCCGTCGGCACCGCACGCCGGTGACGGGTGGCGTGCTGGCCGCTGAACTCGGCATCAGCCTGCGTACGCTCTACCGCGACGTCGTCACCCTGCAGGGTCAGGGCGTCCACATCGACGGCGCGCCGGGACTCGGCTACGCCCTGCGACCAGGAAGCGTTCTGCCTCCGCTGACGTTCACCGTCGACGAGATCGAAGCCCTGGCGCTCGGCTGCCGATGGGCCGCCTCCCGCGCCGACGTCGGTTTGCGAGCCGCGGCGGTCGACGCGCTGGCCAAGATTGCCGCTGTCGTCCCGACCGACGCCCGGTATCAGCTCGACAGTGCTGCCCTGCTCGTCGGCCCGGCCGCGGCCGATGCGGCGGACGACGCGACCCTCGTGACGTTGCGCCGCGCCATCCGTGCAGAACACAAGCTCGTCATCAGCTACCGGGATGCGGCGGCCACCGAGACCTCCCGCACCATCTGGCCGTTCGCGCTGGGCTATTTCGATCGCGTCCAGGTGGTCGTCGCTTGGTGCGAGCGACGCCAATCGATGCGGCACTTTCGCAGCGACCGGATCGTGGCGCTCGAATGCACCGGCACCCGCTTCCCCGAAAAGCGCCAGGCCCTGCTGGCCCGTTGGCGACAACAGCAGGGCATCGAGGCGCCGGACTGACGCGGCGGCTGCAGTCACGCTGCTGACAGAAACTGGCAGACGCCCTGCTTATCGTTCCCGGATGCCGGCAAGCCGCCGGCGCCCACAGGAGAACCGTCATGCCCCAGCCCAACTGCAGCCTTCTCTACGTTGCGAACCCTGCTACCAGCGCCACTTTCTACACCACCCTGCTCGGCCAGCCGCCGGTCGAAGCGTCGCCCAACTTCGCGATGTTCGCGCTTGCTTCCGGCGCCTTGCTTGGGCTGTGGGCAAGCCACGACGTGGAGCCTGTGGCAACTCCCGTCGGCGGCAGCGAGATCGGTTTCTCGGTCGAGAGCGACGACGCTGTCTCGCAGTTGCACACCGACTGGTCCGCCCGCGGGGTGATGGTCATCCAGCCACCCACCCGCATGGACTTCGGCTATACCTTCGTCGCCGTCGACCCGGACGGGCATCGCTTGCGGGTGTTCGCACCCGGTGAATCCTGACGCGCGCCGGCCGCACGCACCGCTCACCCCCGCATCAGGTGCTCGGCCAGTGCGTGGTAAGCCGGCAGCGTCGTCGGATCGATGCCGAGGTTGCCGGCGATGTGGTGAGATGCGAACCGGGCAATCACCATTTCCGCCGCCGGATCGATGTAGACGCCCTGCCCGTGGATGCCCCGGGCACAGTAGGCGCCGTGCGCGTTGTGCAGCACCCACCACATGTCGCGGTAGCTCGCGCCTCGGAGCGTCGTGTAGCCCGCCGCGACGAACCGGGCCGGATCGGCGCCACGGCGGATGCCGTCGATCGCCGCCTTCGGCACGAGTTGCCGGCCGAGCCACCAGCCGTCGTTGCGGACCATCTCGCCGAAGCGCGCCAGGTCGCGCAGGGCGCAATTCAAGCCGCCACCGGCGAACTCGGTGCCGGTGGCGTCGACCATCAGGTAGGCGTCCTGCTCGGCGCCCAAGCGTGACCAGATGCGTTGGTGCAGCAGTTCGCCGACCGACACGCCGGTCACCCGGCGCAGGATCCAGCCGAGGACGTCGGTGTTGACCGTGCGGTAGGTGAACGCCTCGCCGTGCGGTCCGGCCTGGCGCAGCGTGGCCAGGAACTGGTAGAAGCTCGCCGGGCCGAGGTCGTCGGCGGTACGGGGCAGGATGCCGCCGGCCCGGCCGTGCTGCCAGATGCCGGCATCGGGGTCGGTATAGTTCTCCGAGTAATCGAGCGCCGTCGTCATGTCGAGCACCTGGCGCAGCGTGGCGTTGCCCAGGCCGGTTCCTTCGAGTTCCGGGATCAGTGCGCAGACGAGCGCGTGCTCGTCGAGCCGGCCTTCGACGACCAGCGCCGCGGCCAGCAAGCCGACGAAGGACTTGGTGACCGACCAGGCGAGGTGCTGGCGATGCGCGGCCATCGCCCCGAAATACCGCTCGTACACGATCCGGCCGCGCTGCAGGACGACGATGGCGTCGGTGTAGTTGGCCGAGAGCGAGTCCGCCCAGGTCAGGGTGCTGCTAGCGCCGATCGGCGTGAACGTGACGGTGTCGATGTCGTCGCGATCGTCTCGTGGCAACACCGCGACCGGCCCGTCGCCTCGGCCGACAACGGTCGTCGGCACCAGGCGCCGGATGTTCGAGAACGCCCAGCGCAGCTTCGGGAAGGTGTACATGCCGCCGTCGTCGAAACGCACCTGCAGGTCCGGCGGCGGCGGCGCGCCCTGCATCCAGCCGAGCAGGTTCGGGTCGCTGGCCACCGC
>CAXTDH010000100.1:0-7917 GCA_964242405.1 uncultured Rhizobacter sp.
GACCACCTGCGAGTTCGAGTCGCAGACCAGAAAGTCGATGGACTGGTTGCCGACGCGGCGCAGCCATTCGGCATACGAGTTGCGTTTGGACACGTCGACGAAGCGGGCCAGCGGCACCTGCGAGAACACGACATAGTCGGGCAGGGCGGTGCGCAGGATGCTGAAGGCCGTGCGCTCAGCCGACGTCAGCAGGCGCGTGACGGTCGGCGGCCAGCCGCCGATGGTGTCGAGGCGGTCATCTTCGGATGCCGGGTTCGTCCCGCGCTTGCGCTTCAACCACCAGGCGCCGACCACCACGGCGAGCAGCAACCCCAGTACCGAAGCCAGCCAGCCGGCAAGGCGCTGATCGAGCATCGCCTAACCGCCGGCCGGCCGGCGCGGAGCAGCGTTCAACGAAAGCCGCCCGGCCCGCCCCCGCCGCCCATGCCCTTCATGGCGCCCATGCGCTTCATCATCTTCATCATGCCGCCACCCTTCATCTTCTTCATCATGTCGCGCATCTGCTCGAACTGGTTGAGAAGCCGGTTGACGTCCTGGACCTGCACCCCGGCGCCGCTCGCGATGCGGCGCTTTCGGGTCGCCTTCAGCAGGTCGGGCTTGCGGCGCTCGAGCGGCGTCATCGAGCAGATGATGCCCTCCATGCGGCGCACGTCGCGTTCGGCCCGGTCCATGTCGGCCTGGCCCAAGTTGCCGGCCTTGCCCGTCAGTTGCGAGGGTAGCTTGTCCATGAGCCCTGAAAGCCCGCCCATGTTCTTCATTTGCGAGAGTTGTGACAGGAAGTCATTGAGGTCGAAGCTGTCGCCCGACTTGACCTTCTCGACCAGCTTCTGGGCGGCCGCCATGTCGACGCCCTTTTGCACCTCCTCGACCAGGCCGACGATGTCGCCCATGCCGAGCACCCGGCCGGCATGGCGCTGGGCGTCGAACACCTCCAGGCCGTCGATCTTCTCGCTCACGCCGGCGAACTTGATCGGCGCGCCGGTGATGCTGCGCACCGAGAGCGCCGCGCCGCCGCGAGAATCGCCGTCCATCTTGGTCAGGACGATGCCGGTCAGGGGCAGCGCTTCCTTGAACGCCTTGGCGGTGTTGACGGCGTCCTGGCCCTGCATCGCATCGACGACGAAGAGCGTCTCGATGGGCTTGAGCGCCGCGTGCAGCTCGGTGATCTCGCGCATCAGCGCTTCGTCGATCGCCAGCCGCCCGGCGGTGTCGACCAGCAGCACGTCGATGTAGTGCTTGCGGGCGTAGTCGAGCGCGGCCAGGGCGATGGCGAGCGGCTTGTCGTCAGCGCTCGAGGGGAACCATTCGGCGCCGGCCTGCTTCGTCACCATCCGCAGCTGCTCGATGGCGGCCGGGCGGTAGACGTCGGCCGACACGGTCAGCACCTTCTTGCGGCGCCGTTCGATCAGGTGCTTGGCGAGCTTGGCGGTGGTCGTCGTCTTGCCGGCGCCCTGAAGGCCGGCCATGAGGATGACGGCCGGCGGCTGGGTGGTCAGGTTGATGTCGGCGGGCGGCTTCAAGGCGCCGGTCGCGGCGTCGGTTTCGCCCATGGTCGCGGCGAGTTCGCGGTTGACGATGCCGACCAGCGCCTGCCCGGGCGAGAGCGAGCCGACCACCTCCGCGCCCAGCGCCTTTTCCTTGACGCGGGCAATGAAGTCGCGCACGACGGCCAGGGCGACGTCGGCCTCGAGCAACGCCATCCGGACCTCGCGCAGCATGTCCTGGACGTTGTCTTCGGTGATGCGGGCCTGGCCGCGCATCGTCTTGACGAGCCGCGTCAGCCGGTCGGTGAGGGTGGAAGCCATGGTCGGGAGCCACCTCGCTGCGGCGAGGCGCGAAAGTACACTCGTCGACATGATTCTATCGTTGGGCTCCGGCGTGCCGGGAGCGTCGTCCGCAGCCTGGCTGCTCGGCCTGCCGAGCGCGCTGGCAGCGCTCGTCTATCTGGCGGCGGCATCGCTGAACGACCGGTCGGGCAACGGCTTTCGCTGGGCTTTGCTGGCCGGCTGGATCTTGCAGGCGATGGCGATCGTGGTCGACATCGCCGGGCTCGGCAGTGATTCGGTGGTCGCCCGTTTCGGCTTCGCGCCGGCGCTCTCGGTCACGGTCTGGATGGTCATCGGCGTCTACGTCGTCGAGAGCAGCTTCGTGCCGTTGCCCGGGCCGCGCCGGGTGCTGGCGCTGCTCGGCGTCGCGGTCGTGGCGATCGCGTGGGCGTTCCCGGGCGAGATGCGGCCGCAGGCGCCTTCGCGCTGGGCGCCGTTGCACTGGGTGCTCGGCATCGCCTCCTATGGCCTCTTCGGCGCGGCCGTCCTGCACGCGGCGATGCTGAACCGGGCCGAACGGCAGCTGCGCCGCATGCCGCGCACCGGGGTGCCGGGAGTCGGCAACGGCATGCCGCTGATGCGCCTGGAGCGGCTGACGTTCCGCTTCGTCGCCGTCGGCTTCCTGCTGTTGTCGGCGACGATCGTGCTCGGTGCCGGTTTCGACGCACCGTGGCGGTGGGATCACAAGGCGGTGTTCTCGGTGCTCGGCTGGCTGGTGTTCGCGGCGCTGCTCGCCGGTCGCCGCAGCTTCGGCTGGCGCGGCCCGGCGGCGACCCGTTGGGTCTATGCGGGTGCCGTGCTGCTGCTGCTCGCCTATGTCGGCTCGCGCTTCGTGTTCGAGGTGCTCCTGCACCGGCCACCGGCATGAAAGTGCTGCTCGTCCTGCTGGCGATCTATGCCTTGTGGTGGCTGCTGCGCCGGTCGCTCGGCGCTCGGCGCCCACCCGAACCGACGGTCGCCGAGCGGCCCGCGCAGACCATCCTCGCCTGCGCCCATTGCGGTGTGCACCTCCCGCAGGACGAGACCTTGCCGGGGCGCGGCGGCGTGTTCTGCGGCGAGGCGCATCGTGCCGCCTTCGAGAAGAGCCATCCGAGCGCATGAGCCCGAACCGTGGCCCGAAGGCGGGCTGGCAATCGACGGGCGAGGGGCGTCACCCGACGGCCGGCCTGCCGCCGTCGATCGACGACGAGGCGGTCGGTTGAGCCCTGCCGGCTCGCGGTCCGACCGGCGCTCGACAGACCGCCGACGACTGCTGCCGGCCCCGGCGGACGGCGAATCGTGGTTCGAGGGCCTGGGCGCGAACGACTCCTCGCCACTCGACGCTGCCGCAGAAAGTCGCCGCGGCGAGGTGCCGCTCAAGCAGCCGCCCTGGCCGTACGATCCCTTGACCGCGAGCCGCGCTTCGCCCGTCGACGGCTCCGGGCACAGCGCCTTCGAGCGCATCTACCGGGCCTTCATCGCTGCCCGGGCAGCGCTCGGCCTGGCCCTCGCCCTCGCGCTCGTGGTCACCGGCGTGTTCGGTTCGGGAACAGTGATCGTGGTCGCCGCCATCAGCGTGTTCTATGCGGTGCTGGCGATCGGCATGTGGTTGCTGCCTCGGTACAGGGTTGCCGCGGCGCCCAGGGCACTGGCGCGGCTCGGCAGCCCCCAGTGGCTGGCGACGATCGGCACCGATGTCGCCTGCTTCCTGGCGCTGCATGCGGTCGGGCCGGCTTCCAGCCTGAACTACGTCGCGCTGCTGGTGCTGCCGGTGCTGATGGCCGGGGTGCTGACGCCGCGGATGGTCGCCCTCGCCACCGCCGCGGTGGTGACGATCGGCCTGCTGCTGACCGCCTGGCTGTCGGTCCTCGCGGGCGGAGACAGCACCGCGTCGATGACCCAGGCCGGCCTGGCCGGCACCGGTTTTTTCACCATCACGGTGGTGGCGGGCGAGTTGGCCGGCCGCCTGGCACGGGTCGAACTGACGGCGCGGGGCAGCCTGGAGATGGCCCGGCAGCAGGCGCAGCTCAATCGCCTGGTGATCGAGGAGATGCAGGACGGGGTGCTGGTCGTCGACCGCGACGGCCGGGTCCGAACCGCCAACCCGGCGGCGCTGCGGCTGCTCGCCCCCAAGGGCATCGGCCCGCCCGCGCCGTTCCAGCTGCGCGGCATCACCGCCTGGGACGGCCTGATCAAGACGGTCGAGCGGGCGTTCCTGGAAGCCTCCTGGCCGCAGGCCGGGCGCGATGTGACGCTCGTCTTCGAATCCGGCCATGCCCGGGTCTTGCGGGCCCGCGTCCGGTTCACCCGCAAACGGGAGCGGGAGCCGGAGGCGAGCGAAGACCTGTGCGTGCTGTTTCTCGAAGATGTCCGCAACATGCAGGCCCGCAGCCGCCAGGAGAAGCTCGCGGCGATGGGCCGGGTGTCGGCCGGCATTGCCCACGAGATCCGCAACCCGCTGGCGGCGATCGCCCAGGCGAACGCCTTGTTGAGCGAGGATGCGACCGATCCGCAGCAGCGCCAGCTGATGCGCATGGTCACCGACAACGTCGAGCGCCTGAAACGGATCGTCGACGATGTGATGGAGATCGCCCCCGGCGCGGTCCAGGAAGTGGGGTTGATCGACGCCACTGCGCAGGTGGCGGCGGTCTGCAGCGAATGGACGAAAGCGCACGGAGCGGCAGTATCCGGGCCGACGTCGCAAGCTCGTGGCGCGGCCGTATCCGCGCTGTCGTCACAAGCCCATGAGGCGGCGATCCTGGGTGAAGCCGCCCTGCTGCAGGTCGACCTGCCGCCCGAGCCGCTCGGCGTCTCCTTCGATGCCGAGCACCTCCGGCGGGTGCTCGTCAACCTGCTCGACAATGCCCGCCGTCACTCCAGCGGGGCGCCGGGTGCGATCCGCGTGCGGCTCGAATCGCGTCGCGAGGGGCAGGCGTTCCTGAGCGTCGCCAGCGACGGGCCGCCGATCGCGCCGGACGTCGAGCCGTACCTGTTCGAGCCGTTCTTCTCGACCCGCAGCCGCGGCACCGGGCTCGGCTTGTATATTTGCCGTGAGCTGTGCGAGCGCTACGGCGCAACCATCGATTACCGGCTTCGAGCCGAGGGCGACGCCCAGCGCAACGAGTTCTTCGTCGACATGCGCGGCAAGAAGGCCCTCGGGCCGGCGGCCGGTGCCCGGCTTCGCGTCGCCTCATGAACAGTTTCATGCCGTACGGATTCGCCACCGGGCCGTCCGGGTCGCGCGGGTCGCCTCGGGCGACAACCGGCGTGTCGTCATGAATCACTTCAGCCTGCTGGTCGTCGACGACGAGCCGGATCTGCGCACCTTGTACGAGCTGACGCTGCTTCGCGAAGGCTACGACATCGAGACCGCCGGCAGCGTCCAGGACGCCTTGCTGCACCTCAAGGACCGGACCTACAGCGCCCTGATCACCGACATGCGCCTGCCCGATGGCACCGGCCTCGACCTGCTGAACTGGCTGGAGGCGAACGGGCGGCGCGAGAAGACGATCGTGATCACGGCTTACGGATCGAGCGAGAACGCGGTCCGGGCGCTCAAGGCCGGTGCCTACGATTACCTCACCAAGCCGGTCGACCTGAAGCAATTTCGGGCGGTCGTGGCGTCGGCGCTCGGCCGGGCGCCGCTGACCGGCGCGCCGCCGGTTCTCGACCCGGCCAGCCTGCCGTCCGAATCGAGCGCCGCCGCTTCGGCCTCGCCGCGCGGGGCCAGGCCGGCGGCTGTCACGCTGCCGGCCGCGGCACCGGCGAGTCATGCGCTGAACCGGATGGCCGGTCGCTCCGCGGCGATGCAGCAGGTTCGCACCCTGATCGACAAGGTGGCGCGCAGCATGGCGCCGGTGCTGGTCAACGGCGAGTCGGGCACCGGCAAGGAGCTCGTCGCCCGCGCCATCCACGAGGTCAGCGTGCGCAGCGCCCAGCCTTTCATCGCCGTCAACTGCGGTGCGATTCCCGAGCAGTTGATCGAGGCGGAATTCTTCGGCTATCGCAAGGGCGCCTTCACCGGCGCGGCCGAGGACCGCGAGGGCTTCTTTCAGGCGGCCAACGGCGGCACGCTCTTTCTGGACGAGATCGGCGACCTGCCGCTGTCGATGCAGTCCAAGCTGCTTCGGGCCATCCAGGAGCGCTCGGTGCGGCCGGTCGGCGCGGTGGTGGAGGTGCCGGTCAATGTAAGGATGCTGAGCGCGACCCACAAGGATCTCGGCGCCGAAGTGCATGCCGGCCAGTTCCGCCAGGATCTCTACTACCGCCTGAACGTGATTCAGATCAGGGTGCCGCCGCTGCGCGAGCGTTTGGAGGACCTGATCGCCATCAGCGGGCAGGTGCTCGAGCGGATCTCCCGGGACGCCGGCGTCTCGCCGCCGCCGCTGCTGACCCGGGAAGCGTTGTCGCACCTGACCCGCTATCCGTTCCCCGGCAACGTGCGCGAGCTCGAGAACCTGCTGCACCGCGCGGTCGCGTTGTCGGGCGGCGAGGTGATCGATGTGGACGACCTGGGTCTGGCCGAATCCGCCTTCGGCGACACGGTCGTGGCGGGGCTGGACGTCGGCATCGGCGTCGTTGCGTTGTCGTCGAAGACTCATCGCAGCGCCGCCGTGCCGCTCGAGCCACCGACGCCGATATCGCTGCCGAGGCCAATACCCCTGTCGCTGCCGCCGGAGGAGCCGTTGCCGAGCGATCTGGCGAGCCATCTCGACGACATCGAACGGAACATTCTGGTCCGTGCGCTCGAGCGCTACCGCTTCAACCGCACCGCCGCCGGCGCGAGCCTCGGTCTTTCGTTGCGGCAGATGCGCTACCGCATGGCGCGGCTCGGTGTGAACGTCGGTGGCGATCCGGCGGCTGGCGAGCGCGAGCCGTGAACCGGGCGAGCGACGACGGCGGCGTGGCCGAAGACGACCCGGCGGACGTCGAACGTCAGGCCGGCGAAGCGCCCGTGGTGGCAACGCCGGCAGGCTCGGCCGCCTGGCAGGAGGGCTGGCTGACTACCGCGCGGCACTGCGAATCGCCCAACGCCGGCCCGCGCCCGGACGGCGCCATCATCGACCTGGCGCTCGTTCATTCCATCAGCCTGCCGCCCGGGGAGTACGGAGGCGACGCGATCGAACAGCTGTTCTGCAACCGGCTCGATTGGGACGCCCATCCCTACTTCGGCACGATCCGCGGGCTGCGGGTGTCGGCCCACTTCCTCATCCGTCGCGACGGGGAGTGCACCCAGTTCGTCTCCTGCGACCGGAGGGCCTGGCATGCCGGCGAGTCGAGCTGGCGCGGCCGTTCGAACTGCAACGATTTTTCGATCGGCATCGAACTGGAGGGGCTGGAGGGCCGGTCGTTCGAGGCGGCTCAATACGACAGCCTGGTGCGACTGCTGGAGCAGATCGGCGGCCCGTATCCGCTTGCCGCCGTGGCCGGACACGAGCATGTGGCGCCGGGTCGCAAGCTGGATCCGGGGCCCGGTTTCGACTGGCCTCGGCTCGGTCGCGAACTGCTCCGGCTCGACTGCACGGCAGGGCAGGCGAGCCCTTCCGGCGGCAACGGTACGGGCCTCGAAAAAGCGCGCAAGTCAATCGGTATTTGATCGAGCGGTGCTGCAATGGCACACTACCGGTGGTGCCGAAGCGAACGCGATACACTAGCGGTAGTGTCATCAGTGTTTTTACAGCGTTACGCGCGCGTCTTGCCGGCACGTTGTCCTGCATCCAGAATTCGAGCTTCGCGCGTCGCGTTTCGTCGACTGCCCGCTGCGTCCTCCACCCAAGGAATCCCATGAACACCACACCCCTGACCGTCGTCTCCACCGGCAGCAGTTCGAGCCGCGCCAGCGCTGCCGCGGCGCCGACGCAGACACCGTCCGCATCGTCGTCGCCGGCCGCGCCGGTGGCTTCCATCTACCAGGCCTACCAGATCATTCGCCGCAACGGCGCGGTGGTCGCGTTCGAGCCGCACAAGATCGCGGTCGCCTTGATGAAGGCCTTTCTGGCGGTGCACGGCACGCAGGGTGCGGCTTCGGCTAGCGTGCGCGAGACGGTCGACGGACTGACCGAGTCGGTCGTGCGGGCGCTGCTGCGCTCGCGGGCCGGCGGCGGCAGTTTCC
>CAXTDH010000100.1:7927-8635 GCA_964242405.1 uncultured Rhizobacter sp.
ATATCGAAGACGTGCAGGACCAAGTCTAGCTCGGCCTGATGCGCGGCGGCCATCACGAAGTAGCGAGGGCCTATGTGCTCTACCGCGAGCGGCGGGCGCAGGAGCGTTCACGGCAGGTGGCCGCGGCCGGCCCGGCCGCCGAGCCGACACTGACCGTGCTCGACCGCGGCGTGCGGGTGCCGCTCGACCTGAAGCGGCTGACGGCCATCATCGAGTCGGCCTGCGAAGGCCTGGGCGCCGATGTCGCGCCCGAGCCCATCCTCGCCGAGACGCGCCGCAACCTCTACGACGGCGTGCCGATCGACGAGGTCCACAAGGCGCAGGTCCTCGCCGCCCGAACGCTGATCGAGAAGGATCCGGGCTACAGCCGGGCCACCGCCCGGCTGCTGCTGCACACCATCCGTCGCGAGATCCTCGGCGAGGAGGTGTTGCAGGCCGACATGGAAACCCGCTACGCCGACTACTTCCCCGGCTTCATCAAGAAGGGCGTGCAAGCCGAGCTGCTCGACGAGAAGCTGTTGCAATTCGACCTTGCCAAGCTCGGCGGCGCACTCGAAGCCAGCCGTGACCTGCAATTCGACTACCTCGGCCTGCAGACGCTCTACGACCGCTACTTCCTGCACGTGCGCAAGACGCGCAGCGACCCGCCGCAGGCGTTCTTCATGCGCGTGGCGATGGGCCTGGCGCTGAACGAGATCGACCGCGAAG
>CAXTDH010000101.1:0-8609 GCA_964242405.1 uncultured Rhizobacter sp.
GCGTCAGGTCGGTCGCCACCGACAAGCTGTTGACGGTCGACTGCAGCGCCACCCAGGTCGCGACGATGACGAATTCGGTCCAGCCGACCGGCCAGGCAGCGATCCGTTGTCGCCAGGCGGCGCCGGGCACGACCGGTGCGTCGGTACCCGCCACCGTCGGCGCCGGCGCGGGGCGCGAAATCGTCATGCCGGCACCTGGATTCGTCCCTGTCGACGGCGGCTTCATCACTTTTCGTGCCCGCATCGATTCGATCGGCGCCATTCTAGAAGCCGTGTGCCGACATCGAGCGGCCACGACTTCGAGGGCACGACGATGCAAAGACGACGTTTCCTGCAGGGCGCCGCGGCCAGCGTAGGCGCCGCGGCCAGCGCCGCTGCCATGGTCAGCGCCGGCGCCGCGGTCGATCGCCTGCCGCCGGCTCGGTCCCGGGTGCGCCCCGGCGACGCCGACTGGCCTGGACCGGACGACTGGTCGGCGCTCGGCCGGCGCGTCGGCGGCCGGCTGGTCGCGGTCGCATCGCCCTGGGCCGCCTGCCGGGAGGCGCCCGAGGGCAGCGGCTGCCGTGACCTGCTGCGGCTGTTGAAGAACCCGTACGCGACCCGGGACGCCCTCGCCCTGACCCAGTCCCTCGGCTGGGTCGACGCCTGGACCTCGTCGCCGAGCGTCTGGGCGGTCGTCGCGGAGACGACCGCCGATGTCGTCGCGGCGGTCGATTTCGCCCGCCGCAAGCGCCTGCGGCTGGTCGTCAAGGGCGGCGCCCACAGCTACCAGGGCACCTCCAACGCCGCTGATTCGCTGCTCGTCTGGACACGCCGGATGAACGGCATCCGCCTGCACGACGCCTTCGTCGCGGCCGGTTCCGAAGGCGAGGCCACGGCGCCGCCGCGCGCCGTATCGATAGGCGCAGGCGCGATCTGGGCCGAAGCCTACGACGCCGTGACCAACCGGGCCGGCGCCTATGTGCAAGGCGGCGGCTGCCTGACGGTGGGCGTCGCCGGGCTCGTCCAGAGCGGCGGCTTCGGCAACTTCTCGAAAGCCTTCGGCCTGGCGGCGGCGAGCCTGCTGGAAGCCGAGGTGGTGACCGCCGACGGCAACGTGCGCATCGCGAGCGCCCATTCGCATCCGGAGCTGTTCTGGGGGTTGAAAGGCGGCGGGGGCGGCAGCCTCGGCATCGTCACCCGGGTCACGCTCAAGCTGCACGAGCTGCCCCGCTCGTTCGGCGCGGTGAACCTGACGGTCAAGGCGCGTTCGCCGGCGGCGTTCCGGCGCCTGATCGGCCTGACGCTCGATTTCTGCCGGGCGCGCCTGCTGAACCCGCACTGGGGCGAGCAGATCCGCGTCCGGCCCGACAACCTGCTGCGCGTCGCGATGGTCTTCCAAGGGCTATCGCGCGGCGAGGCGAACGCCGTCTGGCAGCCGTTCCTCGATGCGGTCGCGGCCGCGCCGGACGACTATCGCTTCGAGTCGCCACCGCTCGTCGTGACGACGTCGGCGCGTGGGTTCTGGTCGTCGTCGCTCGCCGAACGGGCGCTCGGCTTCATGGCGGCCGACGACCGTCCGGGCGCGCCGGCAGAGAACGTCTTCTGGCCGGGTGACCAGGGACAGGCCGGCCAGGTGCTGCACGGCTTCGACTCGACCTGGCTGCCGGCGGCGCTGCTGGATGACGACTCGCCCGGCGCGTCGACCGGTCGCGAGGCGCTCGCCGACGCGCTGTTCGCGGCGAGCCGGCACTGGGGCTTTTCGCTGCACCTGAACAAGGGCCTGGCCGGGGCGCCGCCCGCGGTGATTGCCGCGGCGCGCGACACGTCGATGAACCCGGCGGTGCTCGACGCCTTCGCGCTGCTGATCATGGGCTCGGAGGAGCAGCCGGCCTACCCGGGCATCGCCGGCCATGAGCCCGATGTCGACGCAGGCCGCCGACATGCTGCAGCCATCGCCCGGGCAATGGCCGAGGTGCGGCGTTGCGTGCCGTCGGGCGGCGCCTACGTCTCGGAAAGCAACTACTTCGAGTCCAAATGGGCGCAGTCTTTCTGGGGCGCGAATGCCCGTCGGCTGCAGGCAGCCAAGGCACGCTACGACCCCGAAGGCCTGTTCTTCGTCCACCACGGGGTCGGCAGCGAGCGCTGGAGCGCCGACGGCTTCGACGTGCGAGGTTGATGGAACGGTCGACGCCGGCGCTCCGCACGGCGTCGAACGGCCGGCGAGAATGCGCCGAAGCGACGACACCCCGACCGTCGCGGAGGCCTTGCAGGATGAACCACGACGCCGCACTCAACATCGCCGTGATCGGAGCCGGGCCGGTCGGCCTGGCGCTGGCACTGCAGGCCGCCTCGAGCTTGCCGGGCTGCAGCGTGACGCTGCTCGACGCCCGCCCTGCCGATCGCGACGTCTCGGGTGATCCGCGCACGCTCGCCTTGTCGCTCGGCAGCGTGCAGCTGCTGCAGCGCCTGGGCGCCTGGCCGGTCGACGCGGCGCAAGCGATCCTCGAGGTGCATGTGTCGCAACAGCCGCCGTCGATGCTGCCCTTGCTCGGCGACCTGCTCGGCGAGCCGGAACTGCGCATCCGAGCGAGCGACGAGGGCGTGCCGCTGCTCGGCGCGGTGCTCAGCTACGGCAGCATCGTCGCGCCGTTGCAGGCGGTGTGGCAGGCCGCGGAGGCCGCCGACCCGCGGCGTTTGCGCAGCCGGTTCGGCACGCCGGTCGTGGCCATCAAGAACCTGCCAGCCGGCGTCGAGGTCGATGCCGGCATCGCCGAGCGGTTCGACCTGGCGATCGTCGCCGAAGGCGGGGTCTTCGCCCACGAGCCGGACGCCGGCCGGGCGGCCTTGACGACGACGAGCCGCCGGTCGCCGATCCGCCATGATTACCGGCAGACCGCCTGGGTAGGCCGGGTGGCGTTCGAAGCCGACGCCAACGGTGCGCCGCCGCGGCCGTCTGGCGTCGCCTACGAGCGCTTCACCCGTCACGGCCCTGTGGCTTTGCTGCCGCTGAAGTCGGGCGGCGCCGGTCTTGTCTGGTGCGTGCCGAGCGACGACGACCCGGTCCGGGAACTCGACGACCGTCAGCGGGTGACGGTGCTCAACACCCTCTTCCACCCCGCGACCGGCCGGATCGCCTCGATCTCGCCGTTGAAGCACTTTCCGCTCGGCCTGCTGGCGGAGCGCTCGCTGAGCGATGGCCGCACCGTGCGCATCGGCAACGCCGCGCAGATGCTGCACCCTGTGGCCGGCCAGGGACTGAACCTCGGCCTGCGCGATGCCTTCGAGCTGGTCCAGGCGCTGGCCCGCAATCCGGATGTCGACGCCGTGTTGCGCCGGCTCGAGTGGCAGCGCGGGCCCGACCGATGGGCGATGATCGGCGCCACCGATTTCCTCGCCCGCAGCTTCACCTGGGGCCTGCCGGGCGCCGGCGCGGCCCGCGGCCTGGGCATCGCCGCGCTGCGGGCGCTGCGGCCGGTGAAGTCGCTGCTGGCGCGACAGATGATGTTCGGGTCGCGGTAAGCCGCTCGTCGTTCGCTGGCGGCTCGGCAGCGCAGTCGCCCGGCGGCTGCAACCGCCGGTTCAGGTGATCACCGTCGGCTCGCTGCGCCCGGTGCGCTCGCGGATGCCGGCGAGTTCGTCCGCCAGTGCGATCAAACCGCCCAGCGCTTCCTGCGTGGGCGTGGCATGCCGGGCCGGGTCGGGCTCGAAGCGCTCCAGGTAGACGCGCAGGGTCGCGCCTTCGGTGCCGGTGCCGGAAAGGCGAAAGACGATCCGCGAGCCGTCCTTCAAGCCGATGCGGACGCCTTGGCGGGTGCTGACCGAGCCATCGACCGGGTCGGTGTAGGCGAAATCATCGGCCGTCGCGATCTCCAGGCCGGCGGTCCGCGCGCCGGTGAACGCCCGCCCTGGCAGTGTCGAAAGCGACTCGCGCAGCGCGTCGACGAGGCCGTTGGCGGCGGCGCTGTCGACGCCTTCGTAATCGTGGCGGGAGTAGTAGTTGCGGCCGTACAGCGCCCAATGCGAACGGACGATGTCCTCGACCGATTCGCCGGCGCGCACGGCCAGGATGTTGAGCCAGAAGAGCACCGCCCAGATGCCGTCCTTCTCACGGACATGATCCGAGCCGGTGCCGGCGCTCTCCTCGCCGCAGAGCGTGGCCCGGCCGGCGTCCAGCAGATTGCCGAAGAACTTCCAGCCGGTCGGCGTCTCGTAGCTCTGGATGCCGAGCGCCGCGGCCACCCGATCGGCCGCCGCACTGGTCGGCATCGAGCGGGCCACGCCCTTGAGGCCGGCTGCATAGCCCGGAACCAGGTGCGCATTGGCCACCAGCACCGCCAGGCTGTCGCTGGGCGTGACGACGAAAGCCCGGCCGACGATCATGTTGCGGTCGCCGTCGCCGTCGCTCGCCGCGCCGAAATCCGGTGCGCCGACGCCGGCGAACATCGTCTCCATCAACGCTTCGGCATAGGTCGGGTTCGGATCCGGATGGCCGCCGCCGAAGTCGGGCAGGGGCACGCCGTTCATGACGCTCGCGGCCGGCGCACCCAGGCGTTCGATGAAGATGTTTCGGGCGTAGGGCCCGGTGACCGCGTGCATGGCGTCGAAGCAGATCCGGAACCGGCCCGAGCGCAGCAGGCTGCCGATCTTGTCGAAATCGAACAGCGTGGCAAGCAGGTCGGCATGGTCGGCCACCGAGTCGATGACCTCCACCGGCATGCCGTCGACGAGAGTTTCGCCGAGCACGGCCAGATCGATGTCGGGTGAGTCGACCGTCAGGTAGCGGCTGATCGAACCGGTGTGGGCGTAGATGGCGTCGGTCACGGCCTCCGGCGCGGGCCCACCGTTGCCGGTGTTGTACTTGATGCCGAAGTCACCGTCCGGCCCGCCCGGGTTGTGGCTGGCCGAGAGGATGATGCCGCCGAACGTGCCGTGCTTGCGGATCACGCAGCTCACCGCCGGTGTCGACAGGATGCCGTGCTGGCCGACCAGCAGCTTGCCGAAGCCGTTGGCCGCCGCCATGCGGACGATCGTCTGGATCGCCGCATCGTTGTAGAAACGGCCGTCACCGCCGACCACCAGCGTCCGGCCCTGGAAGCCCTCGAGCGAGTCGAAGATCGACTGGACGAAGTTTTCCAGGTAGGCGGGTTGCTGAAACACCGTGACCTTCTTGCGCAGGCCGGAGGTGCCCGGGCGCTGGCCGGCGATCGGTTGCGTGGCAACGGTGCGAACAGTCGGCATGATCGCCTGTCAGCGTGAGGCGGCCCGCACCGGAACCACCAGCGCCTGACCGGCACCCGAGGCGTTGTCGGCGGCGACGATCATCAGCCCGAGCGGAGCCGTCCTGCCCGCTTCCACCGAATCGATGGTGACCGCCGCCGAGCCGGCGCCGTTCGGGGCGATCGTGCCGCCACCGCTGACCGTCATCGCCGGCGAAAAGGCGTTGAACGCGCCCTGACCCGGCATCTCGCCCGACGTCCCGTTCGGCCCGAAGTGGGCTTCGGTGTAGGTGAAGCGGGGAGAGGCCGCCGTCAGACCGAGTTCGGACGCCAGCACCGGCAGCAGCACGGTCGAGTTGTCGGTCGCCGCATCGGCCAGCCGCAACGCCGTGACCGCCCCGTCGCTCAGCCGGATCAACGCCGCCACCGGCACGTTCTGCGCCCCTGCCGCCGTGGTGAAGGCAGCGCCGTTGTAGCCGACCAGCACGTAGTTGGGCGTACCGGCGCCGGTGGTGTCGATCGAGATGTCCCACTCCATGTAGCCGGCCGCGTTCGAAAACCGGTTGAAGGTGTTGACCGCAAATACCAGAAGGCTGTCGGGCTTGCCGGCGGTCGTCGTCGGGTTGGCCTGAACACCCACGGCCCGTGTGTCCGCGTACTGCACACCTTGGGGTTGCGGGCTGAGCAGGCCCAGGGAGTAGAAATCCGGCGTGGCGGCGATCACACCGCCCGCGTTGGCGAGGGCGACGTTGCTGGCCGCCCCCGGCGACAGGCTGGCTGCCGAGGTCGTCAGGTTCGACCGGCTGCGGGCCACCAGGTAGTAGGGCACCGTCAGCGACGCCCCGCCGTTCAGCCGGCTGTTGCTCGGCGTCAGGGTGATGTAGCCGCCGACCTGCTGGAACTGGCAACAGGCGCCCGTGACCGGGTCATGGGTGCCGCCGACCGATCCGGCCGGCACCGACAGGCTCACCGGGAACACCGCATTCGACTTCGCGTTGACGACGACCGTCGGCGGCACGGTGACCGTCACCTCCGTCGGGCCGACCACCTTGGTGACCGAGACGTTGAACTGCACCGCCTTCGGGCTTTCGTTGTGGACGGTCAGCTGCCGGGTGCCGTTGTAGTCCTTCAGCAGGTCGGCGTAGCCGAACGAGACACTGTCGTCGGGCGTGCGCACCACGGCCTGGGTGTTGACGGCCGCCAGCGTCTGCACGAGTCCGGAGCCTTCCAGGTTCGGCGAGTAGTCCTTCATCAGGGCAGGGCTCGCCGTCTGCACCACGGCCGAACGCTGATCTTCGAGCGACCAGGCGCGGTTGACCTGGCGGACGAGTGCGGCGACACCCGCGACGTGCGGCGTGGCCATCGAGGTACCCGACATGGCGATGAAGCCGTTGCCGGTGCCGACGGCGGTCGACACGGTCGAGACGCCGGGCGCCGTGACGCCCGGACGCAGGACGCTGTCGCCCAGGCGCGGGCCCGCCGACGAGAAGCTCGCTACCCGCTCGAAGCCGACGTTGGCCAGATTGCCGGCGTTCCTGAGGACTGCCGATGCTGGCGCCGGGCCACCCGTCGGGCCGGCCAGCTTGGCCGAGTCGCTGGCGAGTGCGCCGAGGAACGGAATCGTGACGGTCTCGAACGGGTTGGTCGTGGGGTCGCCCCCCGGTATCGGCCCTTCGTAGGCGGGGTAACCGGCAGTGGAATTGATCATCGCCACCGCCGCCGCGCCGTAGTGCTGCCCGGCACCGGCACGGTAGACGCGGGCACAGGTTCCGCGCAGGGTCACGACGAGCTTGCCGGTGATGTCGATGCCGCCATTGCGCGTCTTGTCGTATTCGGCTTCATTGCAGCCGAGCGATACGGTGCCGTTGGCATTGCGCAGGACGACGACAGCCAAGTTGGCGCCATCGGTGATGGGCGCGCCATTGCTGTCTTGTACATTGATGGTGCTGCCATTGGACAGCGTCAGGCTGGCGAACGGGTAGGCGGCCGTGGCGTCGGTCGCCGCGACCGAAATGGTGCCCGCCGTAGCCCCGGGTGCACTGGTGATATAGGGGATCGGGCCGGCGTTGCCGGAGGCCGCGACGACCAGGACACCGGCGTCGATGGCGTGCGAGATCGCCACGCTCTCGGAATTGTCGGCGTTGCCGAAGTCGGAGCCGAGTGACATGCTGATGACGTCCATGCCGTTCCTGACGGCCCAGTCGATCGCGTCGGCGACGACGTCGGTGGAGCCCGAGCACCCGAACACCCTCACCGCGTACAGATCGGCCAGCGGCGCAACGCCCGGCCCGATGTTGAAAGCGCCCGGCGTGTAGGCGGCAGCGGTGTAGGGGCCGCGATACGTGGTGCCGTCGCCCTTCACGCCGAGCCCGGCGGCCGTGCCGGCGACGTGGCTGCCGTGGCCACCGCAGTCGAGCGGGTTGGCGTCCGGATGCGGCACCAGCGCGGCACTGCCCGCGGCGGCCGCGGCGTTGTAGTCGTCACCGACCAGGTCGATGCCGCCTTTGACTTTCGGCGCCGCGGGGCCGAAGAACGCAGGGTTGGCGGCAGCGGTACTCGTGGCTTTTGCTGCCTGAAACGCGGCCACCGTTCCGGGGCCGCCGAAATTCGCATGGGTGTAGTCGACACCGCTGTCGACGATGGCGATCTTCACGCCCTGACCCTGGACGCGACCCGGCAACTGCCAGACGGCAGGGGCGCCGATGAAGGGAACGCTCGTCGTGTTGTTGCGCTGGTAGATGCCGACCGGCTTGATGTCGACCACGCCGGGGATCGAACGAAGGCTGTCGATGCGGTTCTTCGCGATCTCGACCTTGATGCCGTTCATCGCGCTTTGATAGCTGCCCATGACCCGGCCGCCCCGGGCCTCGATCGCCGGCCTCATGGCGCCGTGATCGGCGCTCAAGGTGCTGATCACCGTCTCTTTCTCGGTTCGCGTCAGGGGCCGGCCGACCTTGCGCTGCACGGTCGCGACATCGTCACCGGCCAGGAACACGACGACCTTGGTCGGCGTGCTGTCGATGGATCGCGGCACGAAGGCCGGAGCCTTGGCGTCGCGCTCGATCGGCAGGCTCTGAAAACGAGACGGATCAGCGGCGAGTGCGCCGGTGACGACCCCGATGCCCGACAACAAGCTGACGACGACCGCTGAATTCCGTAGGCGCATGTTCATTGACGACCTTGTGTGCAGTGACGAACCGTTCAGGGAGAGAGGGACGGTTCAGATAGAGGGTGGAGGCAGTGGGCGGCGGACGATGCCACCGCCCTGCCGGCAAGCGATCAAGCCGATTTGCGCTGCCGACGCCGATAACCCAGGGCGACGACCAGGCCGCCGCCGCCGGCGAGCAGCGCGACCGAGCTCGGCTCGGGAACGCTCGCCACGACGGCGACCGAATCCAGATCGAAGAAGGC
>CAXTDH010000102.1:0-8577 GCA_964242405.1 uncultured Rhizobacter sp.
GGCAGGCGCCGACCGCGGCCGCGCGGAACGCCCGGGCGCGCGAGCGGCTGGCGCAGGTCAGCCTGCCGGAGGCGTTCGCGGGCGCGTACCCGCACGAGCTCTCCGGCGGCCAGCGGCAACGGGTCGGCATCGCCCGGGCGATCGCCCTGCAGCCCGATTTGATCGTCGCCGACGAGATCGTCTCCGGCCTCGATGTCTCGACCCAGGCGCGCATCCTGTTGCTGCTGCGCGAGCTGCGCACCCGGCTCGGCCTGGCGATGATCTTCGTCACCCACGATCTGTCGGTCGTGCGGGTGCTCTGCGACCGGGTCGCCGTCATGCGCGAGGGCCGGATCGTCGAGCAAGGGCCGACGGCAGAGGTGTTCGAGCGGCCACGCGAGGCCTACACCCGGGCGCTGCTGGAGGCGATCCCGTTGCCGGAGCTCGAAGCCGGGTGGCTCGACGGCTGACGCTGTCGTTCCGGGCCGACGGCTGAGGCCGGAGGTCCAGGCCGAAAGTTCAGGGGACTACGCCGGCTTGGGCAGCCCCGGCTGGCGCCGACGGTAGTCGCTGGGCGGCACGCCCAGTCGGCCGCGAAACACGCGGCTGAAATGCGCCATGCTGGAAAAACCGAACGCAAAGGCGATGTCGGTGATCGAGCGCCTGTCCTGGGTGCGGTCGTCGAAGGCCTGCCGGCAGGCCTGGATGCGGCGCAGCTGGATGTAGCCGGCCACGCCGTCCGGCTCTTCGGCAAAGGCGTTGTACAGCTGGCGACGACTGCAGTTCAGCGCCCGGGCCACCGCATCCACGGTCAGGTCGGGGTCGCCCAGGTGCTGCGCCACATGCTGCTTGATGCGTTCACGCAGCGCCTCGAGGTGGGTCGGGGCGTTGCCGATGCCGGCCAGATCGAGCATGGCCAGTCGCACGAACTCGGTGATGGCGTTGCCCACCCCGCTCGCCGCGCTCTGCGACATGCCGGGCAGCTCGCGATGGGCGCTGCGCATGGTCTCCAGCGCCATGCGCGCCACGCCGCCGGTGCCCCCGAGGCGGCGGGCCATCAAGGGGTTCAGCGACAGCCCGCCTTCGACCAGGCGCTGGCGCGGCAACATCACGATCAGGTGTTCGACCTTCTGTGGATTGGCGACGGCATAAGCGTCGGTGGTGTCGTAGATGCTCCACTGCCCCGGCGTGACCCAGGCCTCCCGGCCCTGCTGCTCGACACCGGCACAGCCGACATACGGTGCCACGATCTTCAGGTAGCCGTGGTCGGAAGCCCGCCCCTGCCCGTGCGATCGCAGCACCCGGTGGCGGTTGGCTTCGAGTCGCGTCAGCACCACGTCACCGGCGTGCACGGTGGTCATGCGGCCGTCGAACCGATCGTCTCCGTACAGGTCGGACTTCAGACCGCCGAACAGACGGTCGATCCAGTGGGCCCACAAACTCGGGCGCTCCCTGGCGGGCACGGCCTCGGTGTCGAGTGTCGTGGGTTGGACGGTGGATGGCATCGAAGGGAGCCTAACCACCCGGGCGCCGTCTTTCAAGAGCCGCGCGCGCTTTCGAAGCCAGCGACTCGGGGGGCTCGATCACCGAAGCGCGGGCAATCCCTGAGCGCGGTGCACGGCTGGACAAGTGCCACCGAACGCACGGACAAGCGGCCGCGGCGATGGGCACATGAGAATCGTGCCACGCCGCCGAGAGGGCCGCGTCGCCACCGCAGGAGACCCGCCCATGACCCCCCGCCGCACCCCCACCCGTCTCGTTCCGGCCGTCGGCCCGCGCCGTCGCAGCTTCGTCCTGCAGCTGGCTGCCGTGCCCGCCGCCCTGGCGCTGCCGGGGCGGGTGAGCGCCCAGGCCGCTCCAGTCCGCGTCGGCTACGCCATCGCCCGCACGGGGCCCTGGACGACCGGCGCACAGGTCAGCCAGGAACCGAATTACCTGCTGTGGGCCGAACAGCAGAACGCTGGCGGCGGCCTGAACGTAAAAGGCACGAAACGCCCGATCGAACTCGTGAGCAGCGACGACCGCAGCGACACCGAAACCTGCGTGCGCACCTACGAAAGCTGATGGGCAGCGACAAGGTCGACCTGGTGTTGCCGCCCTGGGGCAGCAACGCCAACTTCGCGGTCGCGCCGCCGGCCAACCGCTTCGGCTACCCCTTTCTGCCGCCGACCGCGCTCAGCCGGCGGCTCACCGAGATGAAGCTGCCGTACTTCTTCCTGTTGCTGCAGCAACCCAAGCCGATGATGGACGCCCTGGTCGACATGCTCAAGGCGAACGGCGCGAAGACGATCGCGGTGGTGTACGTCGACGATCTGTTCGGGCTGGAGAACTATGCCGCCCTCAAGGTGGCGGTTCAGGGCAGCGGCATCTCGATCGTCGAGGACAAGAGCTATCCGCTGGGCGTCAAGGACCTGAGCCCGGTGCTGCGCAGCATCAAGGACAAGGCCCCGGACGCCTTTGTCGGGCTCACGTATCCGCCCGACACCATCCTCGTGAGCCGCCAGAGCAAGGAGATCGGCTTCAATCCGAAATTCTTCTACGCCAGCGTGGGCACGGCGTTTCAGCTCTACCGCAACGTCATGCAGGCCGGCGCCGAGGGCGTGCTCGGCATGGGCAGCTGGAACGCCAAATCCAGCCCGGCGGCCAAGGTGTACTACGACGCCCATGTCAGGAAGTTCGGTGCGCAGAAGGAGCCCGATCGCTGGGCCAGCGGCGCCACCTGGGCGAGCCTCGAGATCCTGACGGCCGCCGTGGCCAAGGCCGGGCTCGATCGCAAGGCGATCCGCGACATGATCGCGACCAACACCCACGACACCATCCTGGGCAAGGTCCGGTTCGCCGGAAGCGAGAACGTCGGCACGCCGGGCACCGTCGGCCAATGGCAAAAAGGCGAGTTCGAGGTGGTGTGGCCGAAGGCCGCCGCCACGGCGCCACTGGTACCGGCCAAGCCGACGTGGGTGTGATGCCGCCTCGGCTCGCTGGCAGGGCGGCAAGCCGAGCCTCGTCATGAGCCCGGGCGCCTGGGCCGAACTCGTCGCCTCCGGCCTCATCACCGGCGGCGTCTACGCGCTGGTGGCGCTGGGGCTGAACCTGCAGTACGGCCTGATGCGCATCCTCAACATCGCGCACGGCGAATTCCTGATGGTCGGCGCTTTCCTGACCTGGGCCGCCACCACGATGCTGGGCATTTCGCCGCTCTGGATGATTCCGGTCTCGTTCGCGCTGCTGATGGCGCTCGGCCTGCTGTTGCACCGGCTGGTGTTCAGGCCGTTGACGCGCAGCAGTGCCAACCTCGACATCTTCGAGGCGCGCGGCTTGATGGTGAGTTTCGGGATGATGTTCCTGGTGCAGAACGCTGCCCAGCTGGCCTGGGGCGGCGACCTGCGCGGTTACGACTACCTGGCCGACCCGGTGAAGATCGGCGGCGCCCAGTTCTCCGCCAACAAGCTGCTGTTGCTGGCGCTCGCGCTGGCGATCAGCGGCGCGCTGATCGCCGCGCTCAACACCACGCTCATCGGCAAGGGCGTGCGGGCGCTGATGCAGTCGCCGACCGGCGCACAACTGGTCGGCATCGACACCGAACGGCTGCACCCGCTGATGTTCGGCGTCGGCCTCGGCCTTTCGGGCGTCGCCGGTTGCCTGCTCAGCATGACCGAGACCATCAGCCCGTCGATGGGCGAGCCCTATACCGTGACGGCGCTGATCGTCATCACGCTCGGCGGCTTCGGCAGCATGGCCGGAGCGCTGGCCGGCGGGCTGGGGCTCGGGGTGGTGGAAGCGGTGGGCATGCACTTCAGCAGCCCGTCGCTCAAATCGCTGCTGAGCTACGGCGTGTTCATCGGCGTGCTGCTGTGGCGGCCGAACGGCCTCTTCGCCCGGCGATGAAGCGCGATTTCCTGATCCTGGCGGCGCTTGCCGCGCTGGCGCTGATCGTGCCCTGGCTGGGCAGCGAATTCGCGGTCTCGCTGGCACTCAGCTGCCTGATGTATGCCGCGCTGTCGCCGAGCTGGGCGCTGTTCAGCGGCAGCACCCGCTACCTGTCGCTGGCCACCGCGGCCTTCTTCGGCACCGGCGCCTACACCAGCGCCCTGGTGCTGGAGGCCACCTCCTGGCCGGCCGCCATCGCGCTGGGCGCCGGCGTCGCCGCGGCCCTGGCCGCGCTGATGGGCAGCGCCGTGCTGCACCTGCGCGGCACCTACTTCGCGGTGCTGACCTTCGGCATGACCGAGCTGATCCGCCATGCCGTCACCTTTTGGGAGAAGCAGGTGACCGGCACGGTCGGCCGGGTGCTGACGACGGTGCCCGACCGCGACACCGTGTACCTGACGGTCCTGGGGCTGGCGGTGGCGGCGGTGGCCACCTCGATCGTCGTGCGCCGCAGTCGCTTCGGCCTGGCGCTGGCCGGCATCGGCGCCGACGAGCAGCGCGCCCAGACGCTCGGGGTCGATACCCGGCTCGTGAAAGTGGCCGGTTTCGCCTCGACCGCCGGGTTCGCCGGCGCCGTGGGCGCGGCCATGAGCGTGCGCCTGACCTACATCGACCCGGCCACCGTATTCAACCCCTTCATCGGCTTTCAGACGGTGCTGATCGCCCTGATCGGTGGCGCCACCACGCTGTGGGGCCCGCTGGTGGCGGCCATCGTCTTCAGCCTGCTGGCGGAGACGTTGCGGCTGCAACTGCCGCAGCTGTACATGATGACGCTCGGGCTGCTGTTGATCCTGTGCGTGCTGTACCTGCCGGGCGGGCTGGCGTCGCTGCGCTGGCGCAGCCTGCTGCGGACGACGCCGAAACTCGCACCCGAGCAGCGATGAACGGCCACCCCCTCCTGGAAGCCCGCGACCTGAGCGTGCGCTTCGGCGGCCTGACGGCCGTCGACGCGGTGAGCGCCGCCTTTGCGCCGGGCGAGCTGGTCGGCATCATCGGCCCGAACGGCGCCGGCAAGACCACCTTCTTCAACGCCTTGTCGGGGATCGTGGCACCGACCTCCGGCCAGTTGTATGCCCAAGGCGTGCGGCTGACGGGCGCCCCGCCGCACCGCTACGCGCGACAGGGCATCGCCCGCAGCTTTCAGACGCCGCGCGTGTTCGCCGACCTGAGCGTGGCGGCCAACGTCGGCTTCGGCCTGCAGTTCGCGGGGCGGGGGCGGCCTGCGACGGCCGCGCTGCAGGGTGTCGGCAGCATCCTGACGCTGATCGGCCTGCAGCAGCATGCGGCGCTGCCGGCAGCCTCCATCACGCCTTCGCAGCAGCGGCTGCTGGAGATCGGCATGGCGCTGGCCACGCGGCCACGCGTTCTGCTGCTCGACGAAGTGGCCGCCGGGCTGACCGACGCCGAGGTCGAGACCACCGCGCGGCTGATCGGCCGTCTGCGCGACGAGCTCGAACTGACGGTGATCTGGATCGAGCACGCGGTGACGACGCTGCTGCGGCATGTCGAGCGCGTCATCGTGCTGCACCAGGGCCGCAAGATCGCCGACGGGCCGCCGGTCCAGGTGATGCGCGACGCCGGCGTGATCGAAGCCTACCTGGGCGACGAAATGGCGCAGCCCGCATGAGCCCGGCGCGGCTGCGGATCGAAAACCTGTCGGCCGGCTACGGCGCCGGCCTGGTGCTGCGTGGCCTGACACTGGAGGCGCCGCCCGGCGTCACCGTGCTGCTGGGCCCGAATGGCGCAGGCAAGACCACCACGCTGAAGGCCATCGCCGGATTGATTCCACGCGGCGGGCGGCTGTTGCTCGACGACGTCGAGATCGACCGCAAGGCCAGGACATCGGACATCGTTCGCCGTGGCCTGGCGCTGGTGCCCGAAGGCCGGCAACTGTTCCCGCAGATGACGGTCGCCGAAAATCTCGAGCTGGGCGGCTGGCTGCTGCCGCCGGCCGAACGCGCGCGGCGGCTGCAGCAAGCGCTGGCCGACTTCCCCAAGCTGGCGGAGCGCGCCCGGCAGCTCGCCGGCACGATGAGCGGCGGCGAGCAGCAGATGGTGGCGGTGGCCCGGGCCATGATGAGCGCGCCGCGCCTCCTGATGCTGGACGAGCCGTCGCTCGGGCTGGCGCCGAAGATGGTCGACGAGCTGATGGCCATCGTGCGGCGCATCGCCGATGCCGGCACCACCGTGCTGCTGGTCGAGCAGAACGTGCGCAAGGCGCTGGCCATCGCCGACCACGGCCTCCTGCTGGAACGCGGCGCACTCGTCGCCAGCGGCCCTGCAGCGGAGCTCGCGCGGTCCAGCGCCATCGCCCGCGCCTATCTGGGCCCGTCGGCAACCGCCGCCGCGGTCGTCTGACATTCAGGCCCCCGCTCTCCAGCCCCCCAGGCCCATAGACCCACGCCGCCCGAATCCGGTTCACGATCCAAGGAGTTTTCATGTCCGACATTTCGATGCTGATCGACGGCCAAGCCGTTGCGGCGCAATCCGGCGCGGTGTTCGAGCGCCGCAACCCGCTCGACGGCAGCGTCGCGACGCGCGCGCCCGCTGCGGGCACGGCCGATGCCGTGGCCGCTGTCGATGCCGCGGCGAAAGCCTTCCCGACCTGGAGCCAGACGGGGCCGGGCGAGCGTCGCGGGCTGCTGCTGAATGCGGCCGACGCGCTGCAAGCCCGGGCCGCCGACTTCGTCGCCGCCATTGCGGCCGAGACCGGCGCCACCGCGCTCTGGGCCGGCTTCAACGTCAACCTGGCCGCCAACATGCTGCGCGAGGCGGCGTCGCTCACGACGCAGATCACCGGGCAGGTCATCCCGTCGGACGTGCCCGGCTCGCTCGCCATGGGCCTGCGCCAGCCCGCGGGCGTGGTGCTGGGCATCGCGCCGTGGAACGCGCCGGTGATCCTGGGCGTGCGCGCCATCGCCACGCCACTCGCCTGCGGCAACACCGTCGTGCTCAAGGGCAGCGAGAACTGCCCGCTCACCCACCAGTTGATCGCGCTGTCGCTGCAGGACGCCGGCTTTCCCGCCGGCGTCGTCAACTACATCACCAACGCACCGGACGATGCCGGCACGGTGGTCGATGCGATGGTGTCGCACCCGGCGGTGCGCCGTGTCAACTTCACCGGCAGCACGCGGGTCGGCCGGATCATCGCCATGGCCTGCGCCCGGCACTTGAAGCCGGCGGTGCTGGAGCTGGGCGGCAAGGCGCCGCTGGTGCTGCTGGACGATGCCGACCTCGAGGCCGCAGTCGATGCCGCGGCCTTCGGCTCGTTCATGAACTCGGGCCAGATCTGCATGTCGACCGAGCGCATCGTCGTCGACCAGCGCATCGCCGACGACTTCGTTGCACTGTTCGCCAAAAAGGCGAGCGCGCTGCCGCTGGGCGACCCGCGCCAGCCCGCGCCGGTGGTGCTGGGCTCGGTCATCGGCATGGGCACGGTCGAGCATTGCAACGCGTTGATCGACGACGCGCTGGCCAAGGGCGCCCGGCTGGTCTGCGGCGGCCGAGCCGGGACGACGCTGATGCCGGCCACCATCCTCGACCACGTGACGCCGCAGATGCGCGTCTACCGCGAGGAGACGTTCGGGCCGCTGAAATGCGTGGTTCGTGTCGACGGCGTCGAGGCCGCCGTGGCCTGCGCCAACGACAACGAGTACGGCTTGGCGGCGGCGGTCTTCGGCCGTGACGTCGCACGGGCACTGAACGTGGCGCGTCGCATCGAATCCGGCATTTGCCATGTCAACGGCCCGACGGTGCACGACGAGGCGCAAATGCCGTTCGGCGGCGTCAAGGGGTCGGGGCTGGGCCGGTTCGGCGGGCTGGCCGGCGTGGCCGAGTTCACCGAACTGCGCTGGGTGACGGTGCAGACGACGCCCCGGCACTATCCGTTCTGAGGCTTCACGCAGCCCTTGCTCGGGCGGGTCAGCCCGCCATCTCGTCGAGAGCGGCATGGCCCACTCCTAGCGTGACCAAGCAGTCGTCATCAGGGCTACAAAATCCTGCCGTGACAGTACCTCCGTGCAGTCACGCCAGTCCTTGTCCGGCAGTTCCATGGTGCTGGTGTACCGAAGGTCAAATCCGGTCGCTTTGCGACGAGCATCAATGTAGTCGTCCATCTTCACACCCAGGGTTTCGATGTCGTCGATCCACTCGGTTTTGATGGTGTCGGGAATCGAGCCAAAGAGGTCGTAGCGGTCGCGCATGCGGTCCGACAGACGTTCGTAAATTTGCTCGTCCACGGTCTGCTCGTTGACCAGGTTGAGCATGTCGACCATGTAACGTTTCTGCCCAAAGCGTTTGATCCGGCCGATTCGCTGCTCCAGCCGCGTGGGGTTCCAGGGCAAGTCGATGTTGACCTGGGTGCCGAGGGTCTGCAAGTTCAGCCCTTCGCAGGCTGCGTCGGTCGCCACCATGACGCGCATCTGGTGCTCTGCCACCATCTTTTTCAGCGTTTCTCGCCGGCACCCCACGCTGTCGCCACGCTGGAACAGCCGGCTGCGCCCAGCGCCGGCGTACAGGCCGATGGCTTCGTCCGGGTAGCGCTGGGCGATCTGTTCCGCCACCCAACGCGACGTGTCGTAGTACTGGCTGAAGACGATCACTCCCAGTTCCAGCCACTTCTCCTGTTGCATGTAGTACAGCAGGGCCGCCAGCTTCGGATCGCCTTTGATC
>CAXTDH010000103.1:0-8560 GCA_964242405.1 uncultured Rhizobacter sp.
GTACGCCGACAAGCTCAACCCGGGCACCGTGGCGATGCTCAAGAAGTACCCCACCACCTTCCGGGTCGACGTCTACCCCTCGCACCGCACGGTCTCGACGCCGGCCTGGTTCAACGAGGCAACCGCCAAGGACGCCGTCTCGACCAAGCTCATCGTCGACTCCAGCGGCAGGTCGCGACCCGAGGGAACCGCCGGCGGCCTGCCGTTCCCGATCCCGCAGAGCGGTATGGAGGCGATGTTCAACCACGTGATGAGCTACTGGCCGCCGTACCGGCAGATCGCCAGCAACTTCCTGCTGCAGGCCGATGGCAAGCGGGTGCTGGTGTCGACCTTCGACAACAACGTCGAGCGCCTCTACGCCTCACCGGATCGTGCCAAGTCGGGCCTCTACTGGCGCGTGCGGACGACGACGACCAACCCGCCGATCCGCACCGGCGAGGGCATCGTCGCCTACTACTTCGAGGACGGCACCAAGGACACGTCCTGGGTCTACCTGCCGGGCCAACGGCGCGTCCGCAAACTGCCGACGAGCTGCTGCGACACGCCGACGCCGTTCTCAGCGGGCCTGATTTCGTTCGATGAAATCCCGGGCACCTTCTCCGGCAGCATGCAGCGCTTCGACTGGAAGCTCGTTGGCAAGAAGGAGATGTACGTCCCCTACAACTCGAACAAGACCTCGGTGCCGACGTCGTTCGACCAGGTGCTGATGCCGTCGCACCTGAACCCGGAGTTCGTGCGCTGGGAGTTGCACCGCGTCTGGGTGGTCGAGGCCAAGCTCAAGGTAGGCGAGCGGCATGTGGCGGCCCGCTCGACCTACTACCTCGACGAGGACAGCTGGCAGGGTCTGCTCGCCGAACGCTACGACGCCCAGGGTGTGCTGTCGAGAACCGGGTTCGCCGTGCCGCTGCTGATGACGGAGACAGGCACCTTCGTGCCGGCGCCGTGGGGCTGGTACGACCTGCTCGCCGGCTCGGCGTTCGTCGGCAACTTCGTCAACGAGTCGTCCGAGCAGGGCAGGATCATCGACAACTTTCCGTCGTCGCTGTTTTCCCCGGACGCCATGGCCGCCGAAGGCGTGCGCTGAACGCCGAACGGAGCAAGCCCATGTATCCCTTCCAGGACGGTCTTTTCGCGCCGCTGAACCGGTGGTATGTGCTCGCCTGGTCAGACGAGATCGGCCGCACGCCGATCGAGCGCTGGCTCATGGACGCGCCGGTGGCGCTCTACCGCACCGAGGGCGGCGACGCCGTCTGTGTCGACGGCCGCTGCCCGCACCACCTCTATCCACTCGGCAATAGCACGGTCGTGGGCGACAACATCCGCTGCGGCTACCATGGGCTCGAGTTCGCGCCGAGCGGCGAGTGCGTGGCGTCGCCCTTCCTGCAGACCATTCCCGCCGCCTGCCGGATCAAGTCGTACGCCGTTGCCGAGCGCTGGAAATGGTTGTGGGTCTGGCCGGGCGACCCGTCGCTCGCCGACGAGAGCCTGATTCCCGACCACGCATCGATCGGCCTGCAGGGCGAAGGCCGGGTCGCGATCCAGGGGCTGCGGCTCGAGGTCGATGCCCGCTACCAGCTGCTCAACGACAACCTGCTCGACCTGCAGCACCTCGAAGTGCTGCACCCGAAGCACATCGGCGGCGCCGGCATCGGCCGCGCCAGGGAGGAGACGGACCACGGGCCCGACTGGGTCAGCAGCCGGCGGGTGTTGCGCGACATGGTCATCCCGCCGGTGATGGCGAACTGGTTCGGCCCGGGCCTGGCCGACCGCGAGATCGAGATGACCTTCAGGGCACCGGGCATCCACACCGGCTCCGACGCCTTCAGCGGGGCGCTATCGGGCAACCGCCCGGGGGTGCACCTCGGGCGCATCAACGTCTACCACGCGGTAACCCCGGCGCGCAGGAACACCTGCCACTACTTCTCCGCCATCGGCCGGGATTTCGCGCTCGACGATGCGGCGCTCGACGAGGGCATGTTCCATGCGCTCGGCCCGGTGCTCGAAGAGGACCGGCAGGCTTCGGAGCTGATCGAGAAAGCGCTTGCGGCCGGGGACCGCCCGCCGCAGGAGATGCTGTTCGCCACCGACAAGACGGTGGTGCAGGGGCGCCGGGTGCTGGAGCGGATGATGCTCGACGAACAGGCCGGCGCGCCGGGCAGCGTGCCGGGCAGCGCGACGGTCGGCCAGAAGCGGGTGACGGTCGTCCGCCACCCGGCGCAGGTGGCGACTTGACCCGGGCCGACAGCCTCGCCGGGCGGATCGTGCTGATCTTCAGCCACTGCGCCGGCATGCTGGATCTGGTGGCCCTGCCGATCTGGGTGGGTGTGCTGATGGCCGGTTACCGACTCGATCCGCAAGCGGCCGGGGGCCTGGTGACCCTCTATCTCCTGGCGGCGGTGACGGCCAGCGCGGTGTTCGCTCCCCGCTCGAACCGCATCAACGGCCGACTCGGCGCGACGCTCGGCTTCGGCGCCGCGGCGCTCGCCTTTCTGGCTGCTGCATCGAGCGGCGGCGGGCCCGCCCTGGCCCTGCTTCATGTCGTCGGCGGCTTCGCGGCAGGAACCGGGCTCAGCTTCACCCACAACGCCATCGGCCGCAGCGCGAACCCGCATCGGCTGTTCAGCGTCGTCAGCATGGCGCTCGGCATCTTCAGCGCCTTCTTCCTCGGCCTCGTGCCGCCGATCGTCCTTGCCCGCGGATCGGCTGCGCTGTTCGAAGCGTTCGCGGGTGTGATGGCCGTCGCCTGCCTGGCAGCGGCGATCGCGTTCCCGAGCGCCGGGGCGGCGTCCAGCATCCGCCAGGTCATCCACGGCGACAGCGACAACACCAGCATCAGCAACGGCGGCAACGGCAACCGCGCCGGCGCCGGGATGCCGCGCGCCGTCTGGTTCTGCGTCGCCGGGGTCAGCTGCCTCGCGCTCGTGCAGTCGATGATGTTCAGTTTCATTCAACGCATCGGCGTCGATCACGGCTTGCCTGCCGACCGCATCGCCGCGGTGTTGATCACGATCGGTGCCCTCGCGATCTTCGCTCCCGCGCTCGCCGCCTTGCTCGAGAAGCGGCTTCGCGCCCGGGCGGTGATGGTCGGTGGCGCATGCGCGCAGGCGCTGCTGGCCGTTGTGATCTCGAGCAGCACCGGCCTGTGGCCGTACGCCCTGTGCGGCGTACTGCTGCTCACCGTCATGCTCTTCACCCATTCCTTCGCTTTCGGCGAGCTGGCGCGGCTGGACCGAAGCGGCCGCGCCGTGGCGGCCACGCCGGCGATGCTGATGCTCGGGGCGGCGCTCGGTCCCGTTCTGGGTGGCACGCTGGTCAGGGCTTCGGGCTACGGCGCCTTGGGGCTCGCGGCGCTCGTCATCGATCTGATCGCCCTCTGCCTCTTCCTGTTGTTGCTGAGCAGCCGGAAGATGCCGGCTTCCGAACATCGGCTCGATGATCCGCGGATCAGCCGAGCACCGTCCTAGAAGCTTCGGGATCGACGCCGGATCACCAGTCGCCGATCGGGTTGCTCAGCGTGCCGGCCCCTTCGAGCTGAACGTCGACGACATCGCCCCGCTTCAACCAGTGAGGGCTGTGGAGGCCGCCCTCGATGGCCACGCCGGCGCCGGTGCCGGAGGTGACGATGTCGCCCGGCCGCAGCGTCGCCCACTGGGAGACGTGGGTGAACATGTCCTCGAACGGGTAGATCATGTCGGCCAGATTCCAATCCTGACGGACTTCGCCGTTGACGCGAACGATGCAGCGCAGGCGTCGCAGGTCGTGGTCTTCGTCGACGACGACCCACGGGCCGCAGGCGTTGCCGGTATCGAAATTCTTCGGCAGGTTGAGCGAGAACGGCGCCCAGGGTGCCTCGGGCTTGAGCTTCAGGTGGGTGTCGCGAACACCGAGGTCGTTCCAGTTCATGTAGCCCCAGAGTTCGACCGACTGCAGATCGCGGCCGCCCTTTTTCAGGATCACTGCGCACTCGCCTTCGTAGTCGAGCAGCCGCGCGCCCCGCGGCGGAGTGATCGTTGCGCCGGGGCCGATGACCGACGCCGGCCAGATGCTGAAGCCGCCCGGCGGCAGCCCGGCGCGCCTGGACTTGAGCACCTCGTCCTCGCTCAGGTCGGTGTTCAGCATCGCCTTGAAGGCACGCTGGATGTGGACGACGGTGTTGCTGGTGAAGGAGAAGATGTGGACGGTCGGCGAGGGCAGCGGCGCCTCGAGCGTCAGGCCGGCCCAGGGGTGCAGCACCAGCCCTTCCCGGGGACCGTCGGCCTTGGCGAGCGCGAGAAGGGCCTGGAATGCCGGGCGCACGGTGTCCCACTGGCCGATCATCTCGGACCAGTCCTGCGGCCCCTCTGCCGCGAGTACCGACAGCACCGCCTGTGCGGCCGCGGCGTCATGGGCGCGAAGGCCGGGCAAGCTCGCGATCACCTCGACCACGTGCAGGCCGGTGGTCTTCGCGACCAGGCCCGTCTTGCCGCCACCGAATCGGACGAATTTCATGAAGTGTTCCTGTGCGAGGCGGCCGGTCGGCTCGTGCGCCGCCGCACCGGCTCCGCGTCAAAAGCTGCGACGCAGCGAAAAGGCGATGAAATCACGATCGCCGTAATACTGTCGGTAGGCCAGGGACGAGGCGCCGCCCGGCAGGGTCTTGAGAAACGAGCCGGTGCCGCCGATGTAGTGCGTGGCACTCAGGTTCGCGCGCCAGGCGTCGAGGTAGGTGAGCTCGACGCCGAGCGTCACGTCGCCATTGCCGTTTTGCGGCAGCTCGGTGGTCGTGATGGCCGAACGCGAGCCTTTGGGCGCCCAGCCGAGGCCGAGGAGCGGCGAGACGTCGACGCCCGAGAAAACCTGGCGGTGCACCGTCTGGAACACACCGCGAAAGGCGATGGCGTCCCGGGTCGACGAAGGGTCCATCAGCCCGGCATTGCGGCTCACGCTGAGAACGCGGTTCCAACCGATTTCAGCGACCAGCGAGCCCTCGCGGAAGATCGGGTTCGGGTCGATCGCCCACAACGCCGAGATGTTGAAGTGGGCCGTGCGACCGACCGGATATGCCGGGTTGTTGCGGTTGTCAGTCGGCACCCCGCCGAAGGCGCTCAGGTCTTCGCTCGATGCGCTGTTCAGAGGCTGATTGCGCCGGAATGACAATTCCGTCGCGAAGTTGACCGGCCCGAAGCTTTCGCTGGCGGAGAAGCCGAGCGACGTGATGCCTTCCGGGTAGACGAGCGCAAAGCTCGAAGGCCCGCCCGGCCCGATGCTCGGAATGATCTGCGGCGTCTTCGCGTGGAATCGAATCAGGTAGGCGCCCACGTCGGTCGAGCCGAAGCGGCTGCGGACCTGAAGGCCGCCCTGGCCCGAGTTCCGGGGATCCTGGTCGCCGCGGCGCGGCGCGTTCGACGCGAACGGCGGCTGCGGCAGCAACAGCTGCTCGGCCCCTTCGGGCAGCGTATCGGACACCGAGAAATAGCTGCCGACCGCGGGAATGCGACTCTTGGCCCAACGCAACTGGTAATAGGCACCGACCGCTGTCTCCGGCGTCACCTGCACCTGGCCCGACAGCATCGGCACCGGGCGAATCGCCTCCTTGAATTGCGTGCTGGGCACCGAGACGAGCTTGACCACGTCGACCGGCATCATGCCGCCGGCGATGCCGTTGGCGCCGAAGAACAAGGTCTCGCCCCAGACCATGCCGTGCCGGCCGAGGCGCACCGAAGCGCGCTGGCTGCTGGTGATGTCGAAGCTGCCGTAGAAGAACGCATCGAGCAGCTCGACGTCGCGACCATGGATCGTCCGCGTTTCATGGACGAATTCGTTCTGCGGTACCGACACCTGATTAGGGAACGAACCGCCCGCGAAGCCCGGGTTCTCGTTGCCGCGGTTGTAGACGGCGTCGTACCAGGCCGCGCCGCTCAGGCGCAGGCCATAGCCCTTGTAGGAGGCATCGAATTCGGACAGAAGGTCGATGCGGTTGGAGATGAGCCCGCGGTGGAAATTGCGGTCGCCGTCATCGAGATTGGCATTGTTCGAATTGCGGGCCGGTGACACGAGTTCCGGCGACGGATCCCGGAACCGCGCGGCCGCCGAGTACTTGAGCGTGTTGTCGAGCTTGAGCTGCAGCTCGGGAAACGGGCTTTGCAGCTCGATCGCTGCCGCCGGCCCGGTGAGCTGCAATGCCGACCAGGCGAGCAAGGCCTGGACGGTCGTTTGCAAGCGAAGCGTTCTTCCCGGGCGGGAGACGGAGGAGGGGCGGGCGGCCTGAGCGATCATGTGGTCTCCAGAAGATCTTCTCGACTCGCACGGCGTCCGAGCGGTCTTGTTTCGATGCATTCTTGGACGGAGATCGGGCACCGGCAACGACGGCTCGAAACGGGTTCAACCCTTGAACCGCCCCGGCGCCAGGGCTTCAACGGATGTGCCGACCGTTACGGGAATTTCGACGACATGCTGGCCGGCAATTCGGCGATCAGGTGGTCGGCCAGCGCCCGGCTGGCAGCCGGCAGGTGGCGATCCGGGTAGACCAGCCACAGGCCGACCGCGCCACCGCTCGCCCGCGGCAGGATGCGGCGCAACTGGCCACTCGCCAGATGGCGACCGCAGGTGGCGAGCGGCAGGAAACCGATGCCGAAGCCGTCGGCGACGCAGTCGGCCGCGATGCGCGCCTCGTTGACGGCGATTCGGCCGTCGACGACGACGCGTTGACTGCGCTTGCCGACATGAACGACCCAGGTCACGCGCTCGCAACGTGGGCCGAGGACGACCGCTGCGTGGTGCTTGAGATCATCGACAGTTGCCGGCATGCCGTGCGCCTTCAAATACCCGGGGCTTGCGACCAGCCAGCGCGGCGCATCGCTCAGGCGCCGGCCGATCAGGCGGTCCGAGCGGGTTTCGGGCCCCGAACGAACCGCCAGATCGACGCGAGCCTCCACCAGATCGACATACCGATCCGACAACTCGAGTTCGACCTGGACGGCGGGGTGCAGCATCAGGAACCGCGAAACCACCGACCACAACGCGTCCGCGAGGCCCACCGGTGCGCTGACCCGCACCCGGCCCGCGATCACCCCCTGGAGGCCGCCGATCGCCTCCCGCGCCAGGGCGAACGACTGCAATCCGGCACGGGCGTGGTCGGCGAATGCCCGCCCCGCATCGGTGAGCGCGAGCGAACGGGTCGTCCGTTGAAAGAGGCGTGCGCCGAGCTCGGCTTCCAGTCGGGCAATGCGGCGGCTCACGAGCGAAGGCGGCACGCCGAAGATGCGCGCGGCTGCCGAGAAGCTGCCACTGTCGGCGACTTCCACGAGGTAGCGAACGTTGTTCAGGTCGGTCGGCTTCAAGCCCTACACCTTTGCACTGGTGACACAAGTGCTTGAACGATTGTTGCACTAGTGCCGGTCGTCGTGAAGGCGCACAGTAGTGGCACGTCGGAGTCAACGCAGGTTCACGAGATGGCCTCGTGCCCAGCGTCACCTGCCATACCGCATCCACCCCCCACACGAAAGTCCAACGATGTCCAAGCAACTGCTTCATCTCGATTCGAGCATCCTCGCCGGCAATTCGGTCAGCCGGACACTTTCCGCCGCCGTCGTGGCCAGCCTCACCGCGGCAGACCCGGCGCTTCAGGTCAGCTACCGCGACCTGGCCGCCACGCCGATCCCGCACCTCTCCGGCGCCTACCTCGCGGCGGGCCAGGCCGGCGATGTGGAGCAGGCGGCCGACATGCGCGCCGACCTGGCCCTCGGCAGCACCGTCATGGCGGAGTTCCTCGCGGCGGACATCGTCGTGATCGGCGTCGCCTTCTACAACTTCGGCATCTCGACGCAGCTCAAGGCCTGGATCGACCGCTTGGCGATTGCCGGCAAGACCTTCAGCTACACGGAGAAGGGCCCCGTCGGCCTGGCCGGTGGCAAGCGGGTGATTCTGGCCATCTCGCGCGGCGGCTGGTACGGCCCGGGATCGCCGGTCGAGTCGTTCGAGCATGCGGAAAGCTATCTGCGCAACGTCTTTTCGTTCTTCGGCATCCCGGCGGTCGAGGTGGTGTCGGCAGACGGCGTGGCCGCCGGGCCGGCGGCACGTGAAGCCGGTATCAGCAAGGCTCGGGAACAGATAGAAGCACTGCCCGCATGACCGAAGCCGCCACGAGTCGGCGGCTGGCGCCGGTCACCGGGTCATCAGTCCAAAGAGAAAGAGGCACACCATGAACATCACCAGCACCGAATCCATAGCCGTGCAAACCGCCTCCGCGGCCCCTGCGCCGCGCCGCATCGTTCTTCGCACCAAAGGCCATCGCCAGGGCCCGATCGTGCGCCTCGTCAGCCCATCGGATGTCGGTGAGCTGATCAAGCCGTTCGTGTTTCTCGACTACTTCGACGTCAGCGCCGACACGGCACCGCGTTTCGGCTTTCATCCGCACTCCGGCATCGCCACCCTCTCGCTGCTGCTGGAAGGCGGCTTCTCGTACGAGGACAGCACAGGCGCCACCGGCGAGATGCAGACGGGTTCGGTCGAATGGATGCAGGCCGGCAATCGCGGCTGGCACACCGGCGACGGCATCGGCGAGCGCATCCACGGCTCCCAG
>CAXTDH010000104.1:0-6753 GCA_964242405.1 uncultured Rhizobacter sp.
CGGGCGGCAAGCTCGCCACCGACCTGCGCGCGCTCTACGGCTACATCACCATGCGGCTCACCCAGGCCAACCTGAACAACGATGAAGCGGCGCTGGCGGAATGCGCCCGGCTGCTCGAACCGCTGCGCAGCGGCTGGGCCGACATCGCCGCCGTGGAGGCCGCATGAGCCGCGCCGCGCCCATGCGGGCCCGCACCGCTTCGCCGATGACCGCACCCGATTCCCAGGACGCCATGAACACCGCCTTGCTGCAGTATTACCAAGCCATCGAGCGCGCCAGCCAGGAGATGCTGAACGCGGCCCGGGAGGGCAACTGGGACGAAGTCCTGAAGCTCGAAGGTGCCTGCGCCCTGCTGATCTCGCAGCTCAAGAACCGCGCCACCGAGACTCGGCTGGCCGCCGACGAGGCGCAGTTCAAGTCGCGCATCATGCAGCGCATCCTGGTCAACGACGCGGAGATCCGGCAGCTCGCCGAGCCCTGGCTCGACGACCTCGACCAGCTGCTCGCCGGCCGCGCCCACACCCTGCATTGACGGATCGATTCCGAACCGCCGATGCAAACCTTGCCCATGTCCCTGGACGCGATGCGCGGCGAGCCGTCCGGGCTGGATGAGTTCAGGATCGAGTCACCGCGCGAGATCGCCGCGGTGCTCCGCCAGCTCTGCGACACCGGCACCGGCCTGCAGGTGAGCGGCCACGGCGAAGCCGACGGCATCGCCGCGACCCTCTGGAGCACCGATGTCGATCGCGGCTCGATCGGCCTGGCCGTCGACAACGACGACCCGCTGGCCGCGGCCGGCATCGCCGCGCTGATCGAGCACCAGGACGCGGTCGTCGTCGGCTACCTGGCCGACGTCAAGATCCAGTTCGATCTCGCCGGGCTGGTGCTCGTCCAGGGCCACAACAGCAGCACCCTGAAGTGCGGCTACCCGGCGGAAATCTACCGCTTCCAGCGGCGCAACGCCTTTCGTGTCCGGCCGGCGGTGCGCAGCTCGCCGACGGCGACGGTGCGCCACAGCGAGATCGCCGAGATGCGGCTCACGCTCCGGCTGCTCAACGTCAGCATCGGCGGTTGCGCGCTCTTCCTGCCCGAGGACGTGCCGCCGATGCGCCCCGGCCAGGTGCTCAACCAGGTACAGCTCGACCTCGACGCCGACACCCGGATCGTCGTCAGCCTGCGGCTTCAGCATGTCACTTCGCTGAACACCGAATCACGCGGCGTGCGCCTCGGCTGCGAGTTCCTGCGGGCCGACTCGAACACCCTTCGGGCGCTGCAACGCTTCATCGACCAGACGCAAAAGCGCGGGCGGCTGATGTCGCTCGACTGAAGCGCCGCCCCGGCAGGGCGTCGATTCAGATGCAAAGAATTGTCAGCGCCGCGGGCCCCGGTCCTCAAGTCCGGGCGGCGGCCACCGATAGACAGGAACAGCGCCTACTTTGCGCCGTCCAGGAAGGAGCATGAGATGAGCATCACGGGCATCAACGGCACCAGCGGTACCAGCGCCATCACCCGGATCACCGCGGCAGCCGCCCCGGCGGCCGATGCCGCAGGCGCCGCTTCGGCCGCCTCGCGCACAGCGGCGGCCGCCACCACGCCACCCGCCGAGGGGAAGCAGGACGGCGCCGACGAGCAGGAAACCTCCGTCCACTTTCCCTGGCTGAGCCGACTCTCCGCCGAGCTCGAAGCCGCATCGAAGCAGCGCGCCCGGTTCCCGACCCAGATCATGGGCGACCATCTGGACAGGAAGGCCTGAGTCGGACAACTCGTGCAGCGAATGATCACTTCTTCGATGCACGCAACAAGGGCTGCCAGCCGTTTAAGTGGACCGCCACCGCAAATTTGATCCTCAAAAGCGGTCGGCGCTCCCCCTTACAATTCTGCATTCGCTGCGGCACTGCGGCTCGCCTGCCGCGCTAGTGGTGGACGGGCGGCTCAGGCGCATCGCAACTCGAAAGGAAGTACGGCTTGGCGGACAGCGTACAAATGTTGCCAGCGTCCGACAGTCTTGCTAAAGCTCTCAGCTCGGGCGACGCCCTCATCACAGGCGGTCAGGCGCTCTCAGCGCTGCGCCATTTCGACCGGCTGCTGGGCGAGCATGCTACTTCTGCGGCGGCATTCGAAGGCTTGGTAAAAGCGTTGCTGGTGGCAGTCGCCGACGAGAGCATTCAGCGCTTCGGCGAAGCCGCCGAACTCGAGGCGCTGCTTCAGCGGCTCATCTTGCAAGAGCACTGCGACCTGAAGCCGCCCACGCTGGCGCGCACGATCGCAGGACTGCACGTAACGGATGCACACGCGACGGTGGCATCGCTGGGAAAACTGTTGTCCGGCGCGCTGATGGCAATCCATGCCGAGGGCCGGATCAATCGGAACAGCGTGCTGCTGCTGTTGCTGCTGCGTGATGCACAGCGAGACTGGATTGCCGATGAAGAGGTGCGCGAATTGCATCTCGCGTGGTTCCCGCGCTTCGAGCTTGAAGATCTGACGCTGCCCTACAACGTTTTGTTTGGAAGTGGGCCGGCGCGGGTCAATCGTATTGAACTGTGCGGCTTGGCACAGCAGCCGGGTTGCCTCAAAAACCAGGCCGGCGCATGTTCGGTCATGCACTTGCTTTACCTCGAGATGGTCACAGGCATCCGCTTGTTTCAAGGCGCCGACGATCTGCTGCAAATCTTGAAGCAGCGCCAGCAGTCGTGGGATCGTTCCGCACACTCCGCAGCGGCGGCCCGTTCGCTCATCGTGCGCTATGGCACGGCCGCGGATCCGGCGTTCGCCGACTACCTCGATGCGCTCGCGAACGAACACCCACCGCCCATCACCGGTACGCAGCTCCCGGTGCTGCCGGTCCTCGCTCCGCCTGCGGCCGGGGTGTCCGCACGCGGCGAGTTGCTGACTGAGCGCCTGCAAAGCCGGCTGTGGCAAGGCTTGCAGGCAGCGCGCTCGACCGTCGGCCGCCATGTTCCACACCTGCGGCTTGGGCGACGGCTCAAGATCGCGGTCTGCGTGTCGGGCCAGCTGCGCGGGTACCAACAAGCGTTCGCGAGCTGGCAGCGCGCCTTCCTTCCGACCTTCGACCACACCATCTTCGTCCATTCATGGGAGTCGATCGGCCGTTCCGGCGCCGAGCCGACGCGCTACATCCTGCCCTTCGAAGGCACGCATTTCGCAAAGCAGTACCGCGAGACCTGCCTGCGGATCGGCTTCGACGCGGTCAAGGCGCAGTACCCTGGCCTCTTCGCCGCGCTGGCCGAGTCCGGTCGGACCAGCGCCGAGGAGGTCGGCGCGTTCTACGGCACCGAGCACGTGCGCCTCGACGACGACCGCGCGGCGCCTTTCGCCGGCATGAGCAACCCACAGAAGATGTACACCAAGATCGAGGCGGCGTTTGACCTGGCCTTGCAATCAGGCCAGGAGTTCGATTTGATGATTCGCCTGCGGCCGGACAAGCCGATCCGCACGATGGCGTTCGGCTGGTCCGACATGCGCGAGCTGTGCGCGACCACGCCGACGCTGTTTGCCGACCACCCTCTCGGCATGCACTACGCCTACGCCGGCATCGGTGACCAGTTCGCCATCGGCGGGTTGGAGGCGATGACGGTCTACAGCCGCACGGCGAGCACGCATCCCAGGCTCGCTGCGGCCGGCCTCTTCCAGTGCGACAGGGCGTTCACAGGGCACTTCAGCATTGGGCAGGTCTGCTGGGTGCACGGCGTTCGAGTTGAAAAGGTTCCGATGCGCTTCGGCCTTCTGCAGGAAGCGAAGCCGCTCGGCACCCAAGCCATACTCGAGTGCCTCGCCGCCGACTCCGCCGGCCGCGTCGACGACATCGACCGCCGGCTCGTCGCGGCCGCCCGTGCCGACGCCGGCCGATGAAGGGCGAGGCGCAATCCGCTGACATGACGGGGCCGGGGCCATCGCTGCCGATTCACCTCGCCGGCAACTCCGGCTGCCAGATCAGGGTGCAGCGGCGCGGCGCATCCGTCGCGATCGAAAAAACGGCACCGAATGCCGCCTACAGCCCTCGGCTGAAGTTACAAGTTGCCAAGCAGAAAAGCATCATCGAGCGCGGCCTGCCGGCGTTCATCCGCGTGCCACGGATCCTCGCCGAACGCGAGAACGATGGCGTCTACACCGCGGAGATGGAGTACGTCTATTTCCAGAGCAGCATCCAGTTTTTCGCGGCCGCGTCGCGTCCGTCGGTCGACGCGGTCGCGCGGATGCTGCTCGCCTTCCTCGACGCCGAGGTCGCCCGCTCGCCGCTGCAGCGCGTGCCGCAACGCTTGTTCAGCGACAAGATCGAGTCGGTCGCTGCCGAGCTGAAGCGGATCGGCAGCTGGCCGCGGTACGAGGGCTGCGTGACGAGGCTGTCGCACGCCGTCATGAGCAGCGAGGCGTTCGAGCTGCCGATGGGCGAATGCCACGGCGATCTGACGTTTTCGAACGTGATGATCGCGAGCGACGCATCGGCGCTCGCGTTGATCGATTTTCTCGACAGTTTCATCGATTCACCGATTGCCGACATTGCGAAGATCCATCAGGACACGCGCTTTCACTGGACGACGCTGTTCGATGCCAGCGTCGGTTCGAACACCCGTTTCTCGCAAGTGATGAACTATCTCGACGCCAAGGTGGTTGCGCACTTTCATGATCAACGCTGGTATGCCAACAGCATCGACCGGGTGCTCTTTCTGAACATGCTGCGCATCGCGCCTTATGCGCAATCGGAAACGGTGCACCAATTTCTACTCCGATCAATGGAATCCATGAGACTCAACGATGATTAACCTGCTGTTGCCGATTGCCGGGCGCTCAAGTCGTTTCCCGAACATGAACCCGAAGTGGTCGCTGACGCACCCGCGCGGCGACATGATGGTGATCGAGGCCATCAAGGGCATCGACATGACCAACGTGAGCCGCATCTGCGTGATCGGCCTCGAGGAGCACGACACAAAATTTCAGCTCAGCAAGGCGCTTTCGTCTCAGCTCGAGGAAATGGGACTGCTCGACAAGACCCAGTTCATCCTGCTAGCCAAACCGACGCGAAACCAGCCAGAGACGATCGCGCACGGCATTCTGCAGGGCCGCATCGAAGGTCCGATCTACATCAAAGATTCGGACAATTTTTTCCGCGACACGCCGACTGCCGGCAACACGGTCGCGAGCTACGACCTGCTGCTGATCGAGAAGGTGAACGCCCGCAGCAAGAGCTACGTGGAGGTCAACGGGGACGGCTTCGTCACCAACATCGTCGAGAAGAAAGTCGTCGGCAGTCAGTTTTGTGCCGGCGGTTATTCATTCGCCTCGGCGGCCGAGTACATGAAGTATTTCGACAAGCTCTCGCACGAGCCGGACCTCTATCTGTCGCACATCATATTCGACATGATCCTCGACGACGCGGCGTTCTCGTGCTCGCCGGTCATCGATTACGTCGACTGGGGAACGATCAAGGAGTGGCAGGCCTACACGCGGCTTTATTCCACACTGTTCATCGATCTCGATGGCACCATGGTGCGCAATTCGGCGCAGCACTCGATACCGCGCTGGGGCGAGACCGAAGGCATTCAACCGAACATCGATGCGGTGAACCATCTTTACGACTCGGGCAAGGTGGAGGTCATCCTCACGACCTCGCGCAAGGAGGCCTACCGCGAGGTCACGATGGCTCAGCTAGAACGCGTCGGCGTCAAGTTCCACAATATCATCTTCGGCCTTCCGCACGGGCGCCGCATCATCATCAACGACTACGCGCCGTCCAACCCATTCAAGAGTTGCGATGCGATCAACATCAAGCGCAACAGCTCGGACCTGAAAGAGATGCTGGAAGATTCGATCGGCTTTAATTTGGACGTCAAAGTAAACGAGCCCTGAAAGCGTTTGGACACCGAACGGCGGCGTTGGAATGACCGATGAGCCGCGCGCTTGATCAGTCGGTGTAGCCAACCGCTCGTCGGCACGTCCATAGCCCCCGCAACCACGCGCTACCTTCACTGCGACTCGCTTGCACTGGCACGGCTTGACGTCGAAATTCGCCACATTTGCCATGGAGCAAGCTGTCTTGCCAACGCTTTGGGCGGAGCCGCGAAGGCGACTACGGGTTGAGGGTCGACGCGCCCGTCGTCTTGAAGTCCGCAACGTTGCGAGTCACGACCGTCATGCCGTGCACCAGTGCGGTCGCCGCGATCAACGCGTCTCGCTCGGCACGTCGATCCGGAGCAAGACGTTGTGCACACCAGTGGGCGACAGCCGCTTCGCCGCCCATGCCGTCACGAGCGCATCCGCCCGGCCGAAGCTCGCCTTGGAAGCTCTGAAACGACGCTCGTATCGAGCAGAACACCCGAAGGGTTTAGCTCAGATCGACCGGACGGTAAAAATCGCGGGCTCTTGGCGGCTCGAAGTCGATGTCGTCAGGGCCCGGCATGGCCAGAAGGTCGACGATGTTGACCGAGGTCTGGGTGAGACGGTGGTATTCGTCGATGGTCAACAGCACATGGGCCGGGCGGCCACGATCGGTGATGAACACGGGGCCGTCGTGGGCAGCCTTCTTGGCGCCGCTGGAATCCTGATTGCATTTGGCGACTCGTCAAGGTATTCACCAGCAAGACGCCTCCTAAAGTAGAAGCGCTACTACGAAGCGAGTGTTGAGGCAAGTTCCTAACGCAGCGAGCGCCGAGCGACGAGCAACATCAGCACCATTCAGCGCCCGCCAGCCCCGCCACTGCGCCCGCCGCCCCACAAATTGACACCCTGCCTGACCAG
>CAXTDH010000104.1:6763-8547 GCA_964242405.1 uncultured Rhizobacter sp.
GTCTTGATGGACAAGAACGCCTCCTAAAGTAGAAACGTTACTACAAGACGAACGACGAGGCAAGATCCGAGGCGTCGAAGAACGACCGCCTTCAGCGCTCTCACACCTGCATCGACATGATGTCCGAATAGGCCTGGACCAGCTTGTTGCGCACCTGCAGCGTGCCGGAGAAGCCGATCTGCGCCTTCTGCATCGCGACCATGGTCTGCTCGAGCGTCACGGTCGGGTTGTCGAGCTGCACCTCGCGCTGCATGGCCACCGCGTCGTCCTGCGACTTGCCGACGGCCCCCAGCGCCTGCGTGAGGGCCTGCTGGAAGCCGGCGGCGGGTACCGCCGTCGCGCCCACCCGTTGCCCGGTCGTCGTCAGCCCGGCGCGCGCCACGGCCTGGGCGAAATCGAAGGGTCTCAGGCTGACGTTGTTCATGGCGGGCGTTCGCAAAAGGCGATGAAGCGATCCTAGGCAGACGGCCGCTCGCGCATGTCCGGATCTGAAGCAGCTTCGGCCACCTGTTCGCCGCTTCCTCGCCAGGCGGCTCGCGAACAATCCGTTTCACTCGAGGGCCAGCCTGCCCGCCTCGGGCCACGACCCGGACCTCCATGGACAACGCTGTCGCTACCACGCCCTTGCTGCCGCTCGTCGAACAGGCCACCTTCATCGGCAGGATGGCCGCGCTGCCGACCCGCAGCAAGGCCAGCATGGCGCTCGGCATCGCGGCGCTGGCCGGCGTGGTGCTGGCGATGACGCTCTGGGGCAGCAAAGGCGACTACCGGGTGCTCTACGCAAATCTCTCCGACAAGGACGGCGGCGCGGTCATCGCCCAGCTCTCGCAGATGAACGTGCCCTACCGAATGGCCGAAGGCGGCAACGCCATCCTGGTGCCGTCGAACCAGGTGCACGACCTGCGCCTCAAGCTCGCCACCGCCGGCCTGCCCAAGGGCACGATCGCCGGCTTCGAGCTGATGGATGTCCAGCGCTTCGGCCAGACGCAGTTCCAGGAGCGCCTCAACTTCCAGCGCGGCCTCGAGGGCGAGCTGATCCGCTCCATCACCTCGATGGCCGCGGTCGAGACGGCCCGTGTGCACCTGGCGCTGCCGAACCAGAACGGCTTCTTTCGCGAGCAGCAGAAGCCGAGCGCCTCGGTGCTGCTGGCGCTGCGCGCTGGCCGGACGCTGGACAGGGCGCAGGTCGCCGGCATCGTCCACCTGGTGTCCTCGAGCGTGCCGGAGCTGGATCCGAAGAGCGTCAGCGTCCTCGACCAGACCGGCGCCCTGCTGACCAACGTCGACGCCGGCATGCAAGGTGCGGGCCTCGACGCCCAGCAGCTCCAGTATCTCGCCCAGGTCGAGACGTGCTACGCCAAGCGCATCTTCGACCTGCTCGAGCCGATCGTCGGCCGCAACAACCTGCGCGCGACGGTCGCCGCCGAGGTCGACTTCTCGCAAAGCGAAGCGACCTCCGAGGAGTTCAAGCCGAACCAGGGCAGCGCCGCGGCGAACATCGCGATTCGCAGCCAGCAGACGTCCGAGCAGACCGGCGGCACGAGCGGCCCGCCGAGCGGCGTGCCTGGCGCGGCCTCGAACCAGCCGCCGATCGCAGCCACCGCGCCGCTGACCGGTGCCTCGCAGCCGCTGCAGGCGGCCTCGGGCGGCGCAGCGACGACAACCGCCAAGCGCGACGCCACCACCAACTACGAAGTCGACAAGACGGTGCGCGTCACCCGCAACGCGAGCGGCAATGTGCGGCGCCTGAATGCCGCGGTGGTCGTCAACGACCGGACCACGAC
>CAXTDH010000105.1:0-8546 GCA_964242405.1 uncultured Rhizobacter sp.
CACGGGGTTCGGATAGACGCCGGCCGCGACCAGTCCGGCGTAGTGCGCCATGTCGACCATGAAGATCGCGCCGACGTCCTTCGCGATGCGCGCGAAGCGTTCGAAGTCGATCCGCAGGCTGTACGCCGACGCGCCGGCGAGGATCAGCTTCGGTCGCCGTTCCCACGCGAGTCGTTCGACCTGATCGTAGTCGATCGCCTCGTCGGCATCGAGCCCGTAGCTGACCGGGTCGAACCACTTGCCGCTCATGTTGAGCGGCATGCCGTGCGTCAGGTGGCCGCCTTCGGCCAGGCTCATGCCCATGATCGTGTCGCCCGGCTGAATCAGCCCGAAGAACACGGCCTGGTTCGCTTGCGAGCCGGAATTCGCCTGGACATTGGCGTGCGCCGCGCCGAACAGCCGCTTCGCCCGGTCGATGGCGAGCTGTTCGGCGACATCGACGAACTCGCAGCCGCCGTAGTAGCGCTTGCCGGGGTAGCCCTCGGCGTACTTGTTGGTGAGCTGGCTGCCCTGGGCCGCCATGACCGCGGGTGACGCGTAATTCTCCGAGGCGATCAGCTCGATGTGATCTTCCTGGCGACGGTTCTCGCTGGTGATTGCCGACCAGATTTCCGGGTCGACCGTGGCGATGGTGGATTGACTGGAGTCGAACATCTGCGGTCCTTTGGCAAGTGATCCTCGAGAGCGGACGAGCCGGCTCTGCGCATGAGCGCGCCAGCGCCGGTCGGCCGATCACGAAAGTTGCCCAGGCGCACGGCGGAAGCGGCCTGGCCGCCATGCGCGGGGCCGACCACGCTCCCCGGTGGTGACCCACCTCGGGCTTCGTCACCTGTACAGGTTCAGGTCCGTCGAAGCCGCATCGCCAGTCGCGCGGCGCTACGAGTGTATCGGAGCACCCGGCGAGCTGTCGATGCGGGCGCCGTTCGTCGCTACACCCTCGGTCAGTGGGCTGACGACTCGTGAAGAAGCGCAACCTCCTCGGAGGGAGCGGCGCGCACACCGCTCTCATCCGCCTTGGGCAAAGCCACAGGCGCCGGTGGCGCGGGCTGACGGGCGGGGGCTGCGACCGTGACCGCCGGCGCACGCGGCGGGGGCGTCTTGCCACCCACGACCAGGCGCAGCGAATTCTGCTCGCTCAGGACCTTGCTGGCGTAGCCGCCGTCTTCCACCTGATTGCCCGAGCCGACATAGAAACGCAGACCGGCCTCCAGGCTGCCGGCATGGGCGATGCACTCCTTCAACACCTGCACGCCGACCCGCAGGTTGGTCACCGGGTCGAACGCGGCATGGTTGCCGCCGAACGCCACGTACTTCGCGTTGTGAACTTTGGTCATCACCTGCATCAGCCCCTGGGCGCCGACGGCGCTCTGGGCGAATGGATTGAAGCTCGATTCGACCGCCATGATCGCCAGGATCAGGGTCGGATCGAGCCCGGCCTTGTTGCCGACTTGCCAGGCCTCCCTGACCAGGGCGCCCACCGGCTCCGGCGCCACCTTGTAGCGACGTGCCAGCCAGTTCGCGACCGCCGCCTGCGGCCGGCTCAACTCCTTCAGGTCGGAGAGCGGCGGCCTGGCGGCTGCCGACGTGTCACCGGCACTCGGAGCAGTCACCGCCGTGGCCGTGAGGGCGACCGCCGTGGTTCCAGCCGCCGCAGTGGCGCGCGCCGGCATCGCCGCTGGAACGGAGGTCGGCACCTGGGCGGCCGGCCCCGGCAGATCGACGCGCGCCACTTGGCGCGCTTGCAACCAACCGAGGGCTTGTGCCTCTGCGCCATGCCGGATGTCAGGATGCCCCAGCGCGAACAAGGCCAGCGAGGCGAGCACGAGGCCGAGTACGGCGAAAGCGTTGTGCGTGACCTGGACCAGGCCATGGCCGACATCCTGCAGGAATACCCGGGCCGAACGGCCACTCGCCTTACCGGTTTCCTTCGCGGCCCGCATCACTTGAACTGGCTTCATGTCTCGGATCCTTCCCGCTGCTTCATTCGACCCTGCGCAGGACCGAAATCCCGCGCCGAGGCAACAGCGATAATTGTTCGCAGCCGGGCGAGCGCCGTTCGACGACCGAGTTCCCGACCGAAAACCGGCACCACCAGGCAATCCTTTACCGTGTAAGCCAATCCGATTCGCCTGGTAGCGTCACAAGGCGCGGAATCTACCGCCCGCGTTCATATCAGGTCAAGACTATGAACGGCCGATTTCAGTACAAAAATGTATGAAGTACCGAGACCTGCGCGAGTTTTTGACGGGTTTAGAGCGTATGGGCGAGTTGCATTCAGTCACCAAATCGGTCTCGCCGCGGTTCGAGATGACGGCGGTCAGTGATGCGGTGCTGCGGGCCGGAGGGCCGGCGCTCTGGTTCAGGCAGCCCGGAACTTCCGGGTTTTCGGCGCTCACGAACTTGTTCGGAACACCGCGCCGCGTGGCGCTGGGCATGGGCGCCGAACAGGTGACCGAGCTGCGCGACGTCGGTCGCCTGCTGGCCGGCCTGAAGGAGCCCGAAGCGCCCAAAGGCCTCAAGGATGCGGGCAAGCTGCTTCAGATGGGCAAGGCGCTCTGGGACATGAAGCCGACGACGGTGCGGCGTGCACCCTGCCAACAGGTGGTGCTGGAAGAAGGCGACGTGGACCTCGCGGCCCTGCCGATCCAGACATGCTGGCCCGGCGATGCCGGGCCGCTGATCACCTGGGGCCTGGTCGTGACAAGGGGGCCGCAGGGCACGCCGCATGCCCGCCATCGCCAGAATCTCGGCATCTACCGCCAACAGGTGATCGGCCCGCGCCAGCTCATCATGCGCTGGCTGGCGCATCGCGGCGGTGCGCTTGACTTCAGAGAATTCGCGCTGGTGCGGCCCGGGCAGCCGTTTCCGATTGCCGTGGCGCTGGGCGCCGACCCGGCGACGATCCTCGGGGCGGTCACGCCGGTGCCGGACAGCTTGTCCGAGTACCAGTTCGCCGGCCTGCTGCGTGGCAGCCGCACGGAGGTTGTCGATTCGGCGGTCGGTGACGCCGGCGTCATGCTGCAGGTGCCGGCGAGTGCCGAGTTCGTCCTCGAAGGGCACATCCCGGTGGCGGCGAAGGGGTTCGTCGGCTCCAGCCCGCATGGCGTCCGCACCAAGGAGGTCAACGGCTACCTGCATGCCCTCGAGGGGCCGTTCGGCGACCACACCGGCTATTACAACGAGCAGGATTGGTTTCCCGTGTTCGAGATCCGGCGGCTGACCCACCGCGAAGCGCCGATCTACCACTCGACCTACACGGGCAAGCCGCCCGATGAGCCGGCGATCCTGGGCGTGGCGCTCAACGAGGTCTTCCTGCCGATCCTGCAAAAGCAGTTCCCGGAGATCGCGGATTTCTATCTGCCGCCCGAGGGCTGCAGCTACCGGATGGCGATCGTCAGCATCCGGAAGAGCTATCCGGGCCACGCCAAGCGCCTGATGTTCGGCATCTGGAGCTTCCTGCGGCAATTCATGTACACCAAGTTCATCGTCGTGACCGACGACGACGTCGACATCCGTGACTGGAAGGAAGTGATCTGGGCCATCACCACGCGGATGGACCCGGTCCGCGACACCACGCTCGTCGAGTCGACACCGATCGACTACCTGGATTTCGCCTCGCCGGTCAGCGGTCTGGGCGGCAAGATGGGCCTGGACGCCACCAACAAGTGGCCCGGCGAGACGCAGCGCGAATGGGGTCGGCCGATCAAGATGGATGCGGCAGTCGAGGCCCGGGTGGCGGCACTGGTCAGCGAGGTCCTTTCGCGGGGGCGCTGAAAACCCCGCGATCGCAGGGTGTCGGCGAGGCGCCCGGCATTCAGACTCGGGTGATGCGTCCAACATCCGGAGCCCGACCATGAAACCTGCTGTCACCCGCGCCTCGGCGCTGCCCCTCATGCCCGCTAATCGCCGCCGACGCCCTGGGATGCCGCCGGCGAAAGTGCAGGCATAGGGTCCGGCGGCGCCACGGCGTCGCAGTTCAGGAAGCCGTAGGGCAGAGAGTCGCGGGTCGAGTGAGCAGTAGGCGAAGCGAGCAGTAGGTCGGCAAGCCGCAGATCAGGACGTCGTCGCCCGATGATGTCGGGTGCGCTCGGCAGCTAAGCTGCGTTGCTGACCGGTTGGGTGTGCCCGGCCTGGCCTACCCATGCGTCGAGCGGAACCTCGGCGTGGTTCAGGATCCGGTCGAGGACGACCGGCACTTCGAAGATCGCCGTGTTGTCGAGCCGCTTGACGTTGCGCCGCAGCTCGTCGAGCCGTCCGAGCACCTGCTGCACCGCGGCGCGAATGCCGCGGACCGACGACGCCACGACGCCGACGTCGTTCGTTCGCACCCATTCGGCGTTGAACCGCTCCTGCGGCATCGTCCAGGCGTTGAGGATCGTGATGACCGGCAGGCCGAGGTGCACGGCCTCGCTCAGGCTCGCCGGTCCGGGCTTGCCGATGAAGAAGTCGGCGACCTGCAGGTGGCGCCTGACTTCGGTGGTGAAGCCGACGACGGCGCGGGGTGCCGCCGCCTTGCCCGCTTCGGCGTTCAACGCCGAGGCCAGGGCCGGATTGCGGCCACACATGAGGATGAGTTGAACGTCACCCAGGAGCCGGGCGATCTTCAGCATCGCTTTCGAGCCATGCCCGCCGAACATCACCACGCCGGTCGGCCGGCCGGGGTCCAACCCCAGGCGCTCGAATTCTCGCTCCCGGTCGACGGCCAGCGGCGAATAGAAGTCCGGGCGGAGGATCATTCCGGAGGTCGGGTGGATGTGGCTGGCCGGATGGCCCGCGGCCTTCGCCTGAGCGACCGCCTGGGGCGTACCGCACACCAAGTGCTGACCACTCGGTGCCTCGATCCAGAAACGCGGCGGCATGTCGGCCATGTCGGTCAGCACGGTGACGTAGGGCACGCCGGGCAAGGCGCTCGCCACGCTCTCGTGCAGGGCGCGATTGAAGTTCGGGATCACCGACACGACGATGTCGGGACGCGTCTTGCGCCAATGAGCCGTCAGTCGCCGGACCATGAAGCCGTGCCCCAAGCGGATCAGGCCTTGCAGGATCTTCAGTTCCTCGGCCAGGCCGAGCGTCCAGCCGAGTGCCAGACGCTTGTTGTAATAGTCCTCCGGGGCGAAGCCCAAGGTCTTCTTGAAGCGACGGTTCGGGTCGATCAGGTCGAACAACTCGTAGGTCCGCACCTCCCAGGGCTCGGGCCGGAGCGCCATCACTTCCTGCAGTGCCCGGGCCGCGGCACGGTGACCACCGCCCGCATTGAAGTAGATCAGGTCGATCGTTGTCACGACGTGGCACGGCTCCATCAGGCGGGTGGTGGAGCCGGCGGTGCTCGTCGGGCCGCGCCGGCCTGACGACAACCCGATGACCTGCGCCACAGGCGGCCCCAAGGAATGCTGGGGCAAATGGTACGCCTGTCGGCGCCCGGCCTCGGCCGCGCTCAGAACACCTGGACGAAGAGCCAGTACAGGCAGCCCGACATCAGCATCGCGACCGGCAGGGTCAGCACCCAGGCGAGCGCCAGGTTGCGGACCGTGCCCATCTGGATGCCGGAGCCGTTCGCGGCCATCGTGCCGGCAACGCCCGACGACAGCACATGGGTCGTCGACACCGGCAGGCCATAGGCGTCGGCAGCGCCGATCGTCAGCATCGCCACCAGCTCCGCCGAGGCGCCCTGCCCATAGGTCAGGTGCGTCTTGCCGATCTTCTCGCCGACCGTCACGACGATGCGCTTCCAGCCGATCATGGTGCCCAGACCGAGGGCGATCGCCACCGCGACCTTGACCCAGGTCGGAATGAACTTCGTCGCCTGGTCGATGCTGGCCTTGAAGGCGACCAGGTTCTGCCGCGTCGCCGGGTCGAACTTGAGCCGCTCCGCCTTCTCGCCTTTGGTCAGCGCCCGGATGGCTTCGGAAGTCAGGTACATGTCGTTTCGCACATTGCTCACCCGGCCCCGGGGGACGTTGTCGAGCGTGCCGTACCCGCGGACCTGTTCGCCGATGCTGCCGGCGAGTGCCGCCAGGGCGGGGACGACCTGGGGCGTGACCTGCTTGTCGGCCACGAAGTCAGTGATGATGCGGCGCGGATCGGCCGGGGGCGGCGACGGATCGAGTTTGACGAGCGACTGCTGGGTCACCTGGGCCAACGCGGCGAACTGGGTCGTCTGGTCGGCGGGCATCGCCCGGTTCAGGGCATAGGCCATCGGCACGGTGCCGACCAGGATCAGCATGATCAAGCCCATGCCCTTCTGACCGTCGTTGGAGCCATGCGCGAACGACACGCCCGTGCAGGTCAGGATCAGGATCCCGCGGATCCACCAGGGCGGCGGCGCCTCTGCCTTGGGCTCCTCGTAGAGCTCGCGGCGCTTGACAAGGGCGCGCAGCAGGAGCAGCAGCAACGCCGCCCCGCCGAAACCGACCACCGGCGAGAGCAGCAGCGGATAGCCGACCTTGGTCGCCTGTTCCCAGTCCACGCCGCTGGTGCCGTTGCGGCCATGCATCATCGCGTTGGCAACGCCCACGCCGATGATCGAGCCGATCAACGTGTGCGATGACGACGCCGGCAGCCCCAGCCACCAGGTGCCGAGGTTCCACAAAATGGCGGCGATCAGCAGCGCGAAGACCATCGCGAAGCCGGCGCCCGAGCCGACCTGCAGGATCAGTTCGACCGGCAGCAGCGAAATCACGCCGAAGGCGACCGCACCGCTCGACACCAGGACGCCGACGAAGTTGAAGAACCCGGACCACAACACCGCGACGTTGGGCGGCAGTGAATGGGTGTAGATCACGGTCGCCACGGCGTTCGCGGTGTCGTGGAAGCCGTTGACGAACTCGAAGCCGAGGGCGATGAGGAGCGCGACGCCCAGCAGGATGTAGGGCGCCCAACTCGTCGAGTAGCCGCCGGCATCCTTGACGTCATGGACCAGGTTGTAGCTCGTGAACAGCAGCCCGGCGGCCAGCAACCCGACGAAGACGACCACTGTCGTCGGGTCGGGTCTTTTGTCGAAGCGCAGGCGAGAGCCGCTGCTCGCGCTTCGGGGTGACGGGGCAAGACCGCTGGCGGTGGAGGTGTTCATTCAGGAGCCCGGAGTTCGCGTGACGCGATCCTGCCGCAGGCTCATGACAATTGCGTGTCAACGATCAGCTCGGCCCTGCCTTGGCGCCCCGTCGCACCGGCGTCTCGACCGCCTCGGTCTCGTTCTTGGGTCGGCCGGTCTTGAGGCTCGGCACGCTGTTCAGCGTCGCGAGGAAGGCGCGGTCGTTCATCGCATTCAGGGCGAAGATGCCGGCGCGCAGCACTTCGCTCTTCTTGGTCGGTCGCATCAAGCGGGCGGCTCGCAACTTCAAGGCGTCCAGGACCGCGTACTCCGGCTTCGGAATGGTGAAGCTGTCGCGCACCAGCTTCTGCTTGGGCCTGGGCGCCACCGACGTGGCAGCGGCCCGGGGGGCCGGCGCCCGGGGGGTCGCGCCATCCAGGGCTTCATCGGCCCCGTTCGCTGCAGCGATGGCAACCGTGCGGGATGCACGCTTTTTCGGGGCAGTCTTCAGTGTTGTCATGATCTTTACATCAACAGGGTATACGGTATATACAGTTTATACCGATGCTGCTAGCATGAGCCATCCCGCCGTCGCCTCGGCGTGATCCTTTCGACTTTATTCCTCGGGAGCCGACGATGCCTGTCAACCACACCCAGCCCCGCTACGCGCCTTCGTCCGTCGGTGGCCTGATGGATCCGGCTTTCCTTCGCGGCGCGATGAGCGATGCAAATGGAGGCCATCGACCGATGGCGGCCGCCACCGGCATCGACGCTGCGGCCGCCTGGCCGCGTTTGCGCCAGGCGGTGCTGGCAGCAGTGCGCTGGCGAGTCGGCGGGCGGCGCACGCCGCAGTAGGCCTGCGGCTCTGTGGCTCTGTGGCTCAGCGGAGGCGCAGGAACGTCAGCTTTCGGATCAACCCGCCGCCGCTGGCAGCGTCGCTGTCACTGCTACTTCGCCGTTCGTCGATGATTTCGACCAGCCCGCGCGAGGCCATGGCCTTCAGCTCGCGGGCTGACGCGTCATAGACATAAGGGTTTTCGAGTGACGAGCCGACGCTCGGCAGTTCGCTCAAGCACCCGAACTCCGAGTTCAGGTAGGCACTTTCGGCCAGGGTTCGCATCGCGTTCTCCGCTCGCGGCGATTGCCGCTCTCGGTGTTGATACCTCGATGCGATGGTGCAGAGCCCTTGGGCGAGTCGCTTCGAGTGCGGGACCGAGCTTGTAGTCGTATGGGTGCCGGCCAAGCCAGTCTAGCGGTTTCGCACCACCCTGTCGCGGTTCGTGTGCCTACAGCGGCTTGCGTGCTTCTGTCATGGCGGAGTCATGTCGGTCGAAGAACATCGGCTGCCTGCAAACCGACACGCCGCCTCATGACCCTGCTGCCACCCACGCTTCGATACCTTCTTCGGCTCGGTACCGTGGCGTCGGCCCTCGTCGCCCTCAGTGCCTGTGGCGGCGACGACGACGACACGTCGCCGCTCCAGACGCTCGACGGCGCCGTTCCGCTGGTGATCGGC
>CAXTDH010000106.1:0-8502 GCA_964242405.1 uncultured Rhizobacter sp.
GTGTGGGTGATGACGAAGGAGGGGTCGATCTGGCCCTCGGCGATCCGCTTCATCAAGTCGTCGGCGAAGCGGTTGACGTGCGTCTGGCCGGTACGCATCGTCAGGCCCTTGTTCATGAAGGCGCCGAACGGGATCTTGTCGACCAAGCCGCCGTAGACGCCGGCGACCGAGATGATGCCGGCCGGCCGGCAGACGTACATCATCTCGCGCAGCACGTGCGGCCGGTCGCTCTCGATCATCACCGACTGCTTGACCCGGTCGATCATCGCGTCGATCGAGCGCAGCGCGTGCGACTCCATGCCGACCGCGTCGATGCACTTGTCGGGGCCCTTGCCCTTGGTCAACTCCTGCAGCCGGTCGAGCACGCTTTCGTGGTCGAAGTTGATGGCGATGGCGCCGCCGGCTTCCGCCATCTGCAGGCGCTCGGGCACGTTGTCGATGCAGACGACGCGTTCGGCGCCGAGCAGCACGGCGCTGCGGATCGCGAACTGGCCGACCGGCCCCGCGCCCCAGACGGCGACCAGGTCGGTCGGCTGGATGTCGCAGTGGACGGCCGCCTGCCAGCCGGTCGGGAAGATGTCGCCGAGGAAGAGCGCCTGCTCGTCGCTGACGTGGTCGGGCACCTTGACCGGCGTGACGTCGGCGAAGGGTACGCGCACGTACTCGGCCTGGCCGCCGGCATAGCCGCCGGTCAGGTGGGTGTAGCCGAACAGGCCCGCGGTCGTGTGGCCGAACGTCAGGTCGCCGAGCGCCTTGTTGCGGTTCGAGCGCTCGCAGACCGAGAAGTTGCCGCGTTTGCACTGGTCGCAGTCGCCGCAGCAGATCGTGAAGGGCACGACCACGCGGTCGCCGACCTTCAACTTCTTGTTCTCCGAGCCCACCTCGACCACCTCGCCCATGAACTCGTGGCCGACGATGTCGCCGGCCTTCATCCCGGGCATGAAGCCGTCGTAGAAGTGCAGGTCCGAGCCACAGATGGCGCAGGCCGTCATCTTGATGATGGCGTCGCGCGGGTGTTCGATCGTCGGGTCGGGCACCGTGTCGTAGCGCATGTCGTGTTTGCCGTGCCAGCAGATTGCTTTCATCAAGGTGCTTTCGTTGAGCCGATCCGGGAGGTTGGGGTGGCGCTCCCAGAACGGCGAGCGGGCCTCGAAGTGAGGCGTCGACTGGCAATCGTCGTGCCGCCCTGGGAACCGGACCTTGCGTGAACGCACGTCGACCCTCGGGCTTGCGTTCGGCGCGCGTGCCGCTTAGCGTTGCGACAAATCCGAAAACCGTTGCCCATGACCTCGTCACGTTCCCCGCTCTCCGCGCTCGGCCTCGCGAAGCTCAGCCGCTCGAAATTGAGGCTTTCCGAGCCCAGCCTCATCCTGCTCTGCCGCCTCGAGCTCCGGCCCTTTTGGCGTTGCTTCTCCGTGCTCGGCCTCTTCATGCTCTGCATCGCTGCCGAAGCGGCGCCCCGCACCCGGGAGCCCGCCGCCGCGGCCTTTCTGCGCCAAAGCGTGCTGACCGCGACCGCTGCCGGCGAAATCGAGGCGCGCTGCGACGCCGCCATCCAGCTCGTCGGCAAAGAGCGCAAGGCACTCGAAATCCGGAAGGGGCGCGCCTCGATGCGGAGCGACTTCCAGGCCTTCGACACGCTCAGCCTGGTACTGGGCGACGCCAGCAGCGAGATGGGGCTGGTTCTGCAGACCGCCCCGGCCAAGCAGGTTCGCGAGGCCGCCGAGGCCTGCACCCAACGGCTTTCCGACCTGGGGACGCAGGTGTCGCTGTCGCGGCCGATCTACGACCGGCTTTCCGCCATCCCCGCTGTCGGGCTCGACCGACGAGCCGCCTATGCGCTGCGCAAGCAACTCATCGGCTATCGCCTCGGCGGCGTCGACCGTGACGTGGCCGTCCGCGCGAAGGTCCAGGCCTTGCAGCAGCAGATCACCGAGACCGGCATCGCCTTCGACGCCAACATCCGCAACGACAAAGGCGACATCGCCCTCGCGCCGGAAGATCTGGAAGGCCTGCCGCAGGACTACCGCGACCGCCATGGGCCGGGCGCCGACGGCGTCGTCCACCTGAGCTTCGACTACCCGGACGTCTTCCCCGTGCTCGATTTCGCCGATCGCCGCGAGACCCGGCGCAAGGTGCTCACCGCTTTCTCGAACCGGGCCTGGCCGGCCAACGACGCCGTGCTCAAACGCCTGCTCGAGCAGCGCTATCAGCTCGCGACGACGCTCGGCTACCCCGACTACGCCGCCTACATCACCGCCGACAAGATGATCGGCACCAAAGACCGGGCGGCCACGTTCCTGGATGAAGTGAACCGTGCGGCACAGCCCGGCGCCAGTGCCGAGCAGGCCGAACTGCTCGCCTTCGCCCGCACCGTCGATCCGTCGATCGACCGGCTCGAGCGCTGGGACAACAGCTACATGGCCAACAAGCTGCGCCAGTCGAAGTACGACGTCGGCGCTGCCGAAGTGCGCCGCTACTTCACGCTCGAAAAGGCCCGGGCCGGCATCTTCGGCCTGGTGCGCGACCTGTTCGGCACCGAGATCCGGCCATGGCAGACGCCGGTGTGGAGCCCGGACGTGACGGCCTGGGAGCTCTACGACGGCAAGACCCTGGTGGGCAGGATCTACCTCGACCTCAGCCCGCGCGTCGGCAAGTACAACCATGCGGCGCAATTCCCGATCCGGACCGGCGTGCGCGGCGTGCAGGTGCCGATGGGGGCGCTCGTCACCAACTTCCCCGCCACCGGCCCGATGGACCATGACGATGTGACGACCTTCCTGCACGAGTTCGGCCATCTGCTGCACAACATGTACTCGGGCCGGGTCGACTATGCGGCGCAGTCGATGGGCACGTTGCAATGGGATTTCATCGAGGCGCCGTCCCAGTTGCTGGAGGAGTGGGCCTGGGACGCCGATACGCTGTTGCGCTTCGCCAGCGACGAACAGGGCACGCCCATCCCACGGGCGCTGGTCGCGAAGATGAACGCCGGCCGTCACTTCGGCGAGCCGACCCGCTGGAAAGGCCAGCTCGCCAACGCCGCGGTGTCGCTCAATTTCTACAACCGGGCACCCGACTTCGACCTGAAGGCGATGGCGGACAGCCAATACGCGCGCTACTCGATGTTCCCGGTGCAGCCGGAGGCGCACAGCTACGACAACTTCGGCCATCTGAACGGCTATTCGGCGATCTACTACACCTACGTCTGGTCGAAGGCGATCGCCCTCGACCTGCACACCCGCTTCGAGGCCGGCGGCGCGCGCGACCCGGCCATCGCCCGTCGCTACCGCAAGCTCGTGCTCGACCCGGGCGGCTCCGAGGATGCGAACGACCTGGTCCGGCACTACCTGGGCCGGCCGTTCCGCCTCGACGCATTCGAGAGGCGGTTGCAGGAGCGATGAGGCCGGCGCTCGTTCTTGGCATCGGCGCTGGTATTGACGCTGGTACTGGCGCCGGCCCGATGCCGCGCCATTGGCCCGCACCGCGCGGCACAATCCGGCCCTTTGTTGCATTCCGCAGACTATGATCACTGTGACCGACACGCCAGAGCCCGAAACCCCCGTCACCGCCCTCGGCGCCGTGTCCGATGGCGCGGCCGGCACGTTTTCCGACACGCCTACGCCTACGGCGACGGACCCGGCTACGGCTACGGACACGGACACGGACACGGACGCAAACACGGCGGCGCAAAGGCAACCGCCCACGGTGACAGCCACAGCCCCAGCCGCAGCGACACCAACGGCGAGGCCCACGGCGGCCGCCGACTGTGGCCCGCTGCTCAAGAAGACCTTCCCCGCCCTCTTCGCTGGCGGACCCAAGCCCATCAAGCTGCGCATCCAGCTCGACATCCAGGAGCGGGCACCGGGCGTCTTCAGCAAGCAGGCGCTGTCGGCGTTCTTTCGCCGCTATACGGGCAGTACCTCCTACCTGATCGCCGTCTCCCGGGCGAAGACCCGCTTCGACCTCGACGGCGCACCGGCCGGCGAGGTGAGCGAGGAGCACCGCCAGATAGCGCTCGATGAACTGGCGCGGCGGCGTGGCAACCTCGAATCGCGGGCGGCCCTCGAGGAGCAGCAACGGCGCAACCGTGCCACCCTGCTGCACGATTTCGAGCGCACGACGCTGACGCCGGCCAACTTTTGCGCGTTGAAGGGCATCGCCGTCGACGAGCTCGACGGCTACCTCGCCACCGCCCGTCGCGAAGCCGCGGAGCGGCCACAGCCGCCGAGACTCTCCGGAGACGGCGCACACGCCGGCAGCCATGTCGACAGCCGCCGGCCCTCCCCCCAGCGGCAGCCACCGGCGCGGCCTGAGCGGCGTCCATCGGCCGAGGCGGGGCGTGCGTCCGCCGACGGGGGGCGCGCGCCGCCCCGCCGTCGCTGACGCCTGATCCGCAAGCAGGAAGCGAGTCGGTGACCCCCGACCAACCCCAGGAAAGACGCCATGAAATTCACCCGCCTGGGCCGCACCGGCCTGGAGATCTCGAGGATCTGCCTCGGCTGCATGAGCTACGGCGAACCGGCGCGCGGCAGCCATGCCTGGACGCTAGACGAGCCAGCCAGCCGCCCGTTCATCAAGCGGGCGCTCGACCTCGGCATCAACTTCTTCGACACCGCCAACGTCTATTCACTCGGCAGCAGCGAAGAGATCGTCGGCCGGGCACTCACCGACTATGCCTCGCGCGACGATGTCGTCATTGCAACCAAGGTTCATGGGCGAATGCGAGCCGGGCCCAACGGTGCAGGGCTGTCGCGCAAGGCCATCCTGGCCGAGATCGATCACAGCCTGCGGCGGCTGGGCACCGATCATGTCGACCTCTACCAGATCCATCGCTGGGATTACCAGACGCCGATCGAGGAAACGCTGGAGGCGCTGGACGACGTGGTCAAGGCCGGCAAGGCCCGCTACATCGGCGCTTCCTCGATGTTCGCCTGGCAGTTCGCCAAGGCGCTCGCCACGGCCGACGCGCACGGCTGGACGCGCTTCGCGAGCATGCAGCCGCATGTCAATCTGCTCTACCGCGAGGAGGAGCGAGAGATGTTGCCGCTCTGCGCGGCCGAAGGCGTTGGCGTGATCCCGTGGAGCCCGTTGGCGCGGGGTCGGTTGACGCGGAATTGGGACGATCGCACCGCCCGCTCGGAGACCGATGAATTCGGCCGCAGCCTCTATTCGGCGACCGGGGATGCCGACCGTCGGGTGGTCGAAGCGCTGGCCGCGGTGGCGCAAGCACGGGGCGTTGCGCCTGCGCAGGTGGCGCTGGCCTGGGTGTTGCGCAAGCCCATGGTCAGCGCGCCCATCGTCGGCGCAACGAAGCTGGCGCAACTCGACGACGCCGTGGCAGCGCTAGAAATCGACTTGACGGCCGAGGAGGTCACAGCGCTCGAGGCGGCCTACGTGCCGCATGCGGTGGTCGGATTCTCCTGAGCATCCGGCAAGCCGAGCGTACCCGCTGCGGCCATGGCAGCGAACGCATCACCGCGGTCCGCGCTTCTGCTTCGGCTTCTTCTTCGGCAACGAGGCCTCGACCGCCGCCGCGGCAGCCGTCCATCCGCCGAGCTGCTCCGGCGTCTCCAGCGACACCCGGCCCAGATGGCCGTTGCGAAAGTCGTGCAGCAGCAATTCGGCCGCCTTCTGCAGGTTGATGCGACCGCCCTGCATGACGGCGCCCCGGTTGCGCCCGATCGATTCCAGCAGCGTCTCGACCGGCGTCGACCGCACCTCGCAAGCCAGGCCATAACGCACCGTGAGCGAGACGGGATAGTCGGCCTGCAGACGAGCCAGCAGCTCCAGCGCCACCTCCTCTTCGTCGAAAGCGTTGCGGCCGACCGCACCGCTCGCGGCCAGGTGGTAGCCGCTTTGCGGCACGACGATCTTCGGCCACAGCATGCCGGGCGTGTCGAACAGGTAGAAGTCGCTCGCCAGGACGATCTTCTGCTCGATCTTGGTGATGCCGGGTTCATCACCTGTCTTGACGGCGCGGCGCGCCACCAGGCTGTTGATGAGCGTCGATTTGCCGACGTTCGGCACGCCGCAGATCAGCACCCGCAGCGGCTTGACCATGCCGCCGCGCAAGGGCAGCAGGGCACGGCAGGCGTCGATGAGGCGCTGCACGGCTGCGGCATCGCTCGCGTCGGTGGCGAAGGCGCGGGTCGCCGGTCGCGCCTGGAAATGCGCGAGCCAGTCGGCTGTTCGCCTCGGGTCGGCGAGATCCTGCTTGTTGAGCAGCTTGAGCGACGGTCGGCCGTCCGTCAGTTCAGCGAGCAGCGGGTTCTCGCTCGACCCCGGCAGGCGGGCGTCCAGCAGCTCGATCACCGCGTCGATGCCGGCCGACATCCGGTCGAGCATCGCCTTGCGGGTGACGTGCATATGGCCGGGGAACCACTGGATCGACATGCGTTCGGTGCTCGAAAAGGGGCCGCAGAGCGGGCGATTGTGGCCGTGAAGGGGAACGTCGGATTGACAGGCGGCGCGGCGGCTGCCTAATGTCGCCTCACTCGGGCACCCGTCGGCGTCCGGAGGGCAAGGCCATGAAGGCGACGCAGGCGAACGGCAGGCAGGTGGAGTTCTTCTTCGACGTCGGCAGCCCGGCGTCCTACCTGGCCTGGACGCAGCTTCCGCAGCTCTGCGAGCGGGCTGGCGCGGCTCTCGTCTACCGACCGATGCTGCTGGGCGCGGTGTTCCAGGCGACCGGAAACGCCTCGCCGGCCGCCGTGCCGGCCAAGGGGCGGTACTCGGGCATCGACCTGCAACGCCATGCCGTCCGATACGGCGTTCCGTTGTTGATGAACCGGTTTTTCCCGATCATGACGCTCGGTCTGATGCGCTCCGCCATGGGCGTTCAGATGCGCATGCCCGAGCGTTTCGATGCCCTCCTGCAGACGGTGTTCAACGCGATCTGGGTCGACGGGCTCGACCTCAACGACCCGACCGTGACGGCCGACGCGTTGCGGCGCGCTGGCTTCGACCCCGAGACCCTGTCGGCGCTCGGCAACGACCCGGACGTCAAGTTGGCGCTTCGCGCGACCACCGAGGAGGCGATCGGCCGAGGCGTTTTCGGCGCGCCGACGATGTTCGTCGGGTCCGAGATGTTCTTCGGCCAGGACCGGCTGGATTTTGTCCGTGAGGCGCTCGCGACGCCGCTGTAGGACATCTTGAGCCGTACGCGTCGGCCGACGCCAGCTCGAGAAATCTGATCGTAAAGCCGCCGACCCGTCTGCCCACAAGGTGTTGCAGACAGCGGAAAATAACAGTTACCGGTCGTTCGAACGGTACAGCCAAGGAGTTCAACATGTCGGCACGTCGCAAAACATTGGCTATCGCCTTTACGGCGCTGGCACTCACCTGCGGCAGCGCGGAGGCGCAGCGCTACCACGGCGGTGGTGGCGGGTATCACCACGGGCACGGTTGGGGTGGCTCCGGCTTCGTTCTGGGCGGTATCGGGCTGGGCATCGGCCTCGGGCTCGGGTCTTCCTTCTATCGGCCGTACGACTACTATCGACCGTACGACTATGTCGTGGTAGAGCGGCCTCCGACGGTGTACTACAACGTACCACCAGCCGTCGCCCCGGCGGTGTCTTTGCCTGCGGCCAGCAGCCAGCCCGATCCGGTGTTCTACCCCCGCAGCGGCCAGACCGCTGCGCAGACGGAAGCCGACCGACAGGGGTGCAACCGGTGGGCGACGACCCAGCCCAACGCCATGGCGGACGCTTCCATCTTCCATCGCGCAACGCTCGCCTGCATGGACGGCAGGGGCTACACCTCGCGCTGAGGCCGCCCCGCCAGTACCGGCCGCTTGTGGGCGGGCGATGACACCAGTGCCGAGGTGGTCGACAGGCTGAGCACGACCAGGGGCAGGCAAACGCCGAACGCCCACCGCACGCCCGCGTGTTCGGCCACGAGGCCGAGCAAGGGCGGGCCGGCGAGGAAGGCGACGAAGGATGTCTGCGCCAGCGCTGCGATGTTGATCGCCGCCGGCCGGTCGGTGCGCTGCGCCGCGGCCGACATGCCGAGGGGGAATATCGCACTTGTCCCGACGCCCATCAGCGCGAAGCCGAGCAGCGCAACGGCCGTGAGCGGCGCCGTCAACACCAGTACCGCTCCGACACAAAGCACCAGCAACAGCGCTCGTGCCACCGTCACTGGCCCGTGGCGTTCGACGACCGGATCGACGAAGAAGCGCACCGTCGCCTGCATCAACGCGCCGATGGCCACTGCGGCGCCGGCCAGGAACGGTGGCGCGTCGAAGACCTTGCGCATGTAGATCGCCGACCAGTCGGCGGCCGCGCCTTCCAGCACCATCGCCGAGAGCGTCACCGCGACCAGCAGCAGGATGCCCCGCGTCGGCTTTGCGAACTTGGGCACCCGGGTATCGTCGCCGCCGAGCCGACCGGGCGCCGGCTGGAACCCCGCCATTAGCAGGCCGGCGGCCAGCACCACGATCGGCACCATCGAGGCAAGATGTGCTCGCGCGCCGACGCCGAATTGCGAGAGCAGCGCACCGAC
>CAXTDH010000107.1:0-8392 GCA_964242405.1 uncultured Rhizobacter sp.
TCGCGACCGGGGCCGATTTTTCGGTCAACGGTGGCCTGCACATGAAGTAGCGGCCAAAAAAGGAGCGCCGAACGCCCTCAGAACAGTTGCCCGACGTTCGCGAGCGTCAGCAGGCCCAGCACGGCGAAGATCGCCGCGGCGACGCCGTGGACCAGCTTCATCGGCACCTTCTCGGCGATCTTGCGGCCGAGAAAGACGGCGGGCACGTCGGCGATCAGCATGCCCAGGGTGGTGCCTGCGACGACCGAGCCGATGTCCTGATAACGGGCGGCCAGGGCGACGGTCGCGATCTGCGTCTTGTCGCCCATCTCGGCCAGGAAGAAGGTGATTGCCGTCGTGCCGAAGACGCCGAAACACGGGTGGGCGAGCGGCGCCTCATCGAGCTTGTCCGGCACCGTCATCCAGGCGGCCATGGCGAGGAACGACAGGCCGATGACCCAGCGCAGCAGCGTCGGCCCGAGGGCGCCCGCCACCCAGGCACCGGCGATACCGGCGGTCGCGTGGTTGAGCAGCGTCGAGACGAAGATGCCGAGGACGATCGGCACCGGCTTCTTGAACTTGACGGCCAGCAGCATCGCCAGCAGCTGCGTCTTGTCACCCATTTCGCCGAGCGCGACGACGCCGGTGGAGACGAAGAAGGCCTGACCCGCGGCCATCGAAATCGGAAACATCGATCTAGCCGGCCGCCACCGCCGCCGCCGCCGCTGCCTGCAACTCCGCTTCGCTGCCGTCCCACCGCAGTTCGGCATGCGCCACCGAGACGCCGGCGAAGTTGCGGCTGATGGAAGCGGCGTAGCCGGGGTCGTAGTGTTCGAGCAGCAACGAGCGGAACACGCCGGCCAAGTCGCCGGCCCGGGCCGCGGCCTGCCACCGGTTCACGGCCTCGTGGCCGCGCAAGCCCCGCAGCGCATCCAGGCGCTCGCAGAAACCCGGCACGTCGCTGACGAAGTAGTCGTAATCCTCGAGCAGCAGGTCGACACGGCGGTCCAGCGGCAAATCGAGCCGGATGCAGGGAGCCTTGCGCATCTGCTCGATCAACACGGCCGGCACGCGCAGGTTGCCGACCTTCTTGCTCTCGCTCTCGACGAACACCGGGCGCGCCGCGTCGAAGCGACGCAGTGCCGCCCAGATCCGTGAATCGAATTGCTTCTGGGTCGGCTGGACGGTGCCGGGCACGAGGCCGAGCACAGAGCCACGGTGATTGGCGAGCGCTTCCAGGTCGAGCACCTGGCTACCGGCCTGCGCCTGCAGCACCCTCAGCAACCGGCTCTTGCCGGTGCCGGTGCTGCCGCAGACGACGCGGTAGTCGAAGCGGCCCGGCAACTCTTCGAGGGCGTCGATGACGGCGCGTCGATAGGCCTGGTAGCCGCCCTCGACGACCCGCACCCGAAAGCCGATCTGCGACAGCACCCAGGCCAGCGAGCCGCTGCGCTTGCCGCCGCGCCAGCAGTAGACGAGCGGTTGCCAGTCGCGCGGCTGCTGCATCACCTCACGCTCGATGTGGCGCGAGATGTTGCGCATGACGAGTGCCGCGCCGCGCTTCTGGGCGGTGAACGCTGAGAGCTGCTTGTACTCGATGCCGACCAGATGCCGCTCGGCGTCGTTCAGCACCGGCCAGTTGACGGCGCCGGGGATCCGGTCAGCGGCGAACTCGCCTTCCGAGCGCACGTCGATGATGGCGCTGAAGCTGTCGAGCGCCGGCAGCGCGTCGGCGGCGGTGATCGAGGTCAACATCCGGGGGGCAGCTTGGGCAGCTTGGGCAATAGCGGTCCGGGCGTGCGCGAGCCGGGCTTCAGGCCGAGGCCATTGCGTCGAGCAGCTCGTTCTCGATCTGCAGCTGCACCCGGTTCTGCTGCAGCGCCGGACCGTCGATCAGGAACGTATCCTCGACGCGCTCGCCGAGGGTGGTGATCTTGGCCAGCTGCAGGTTGATGCCGTGGCCGGCCAGCACCCGGGCGATCGAGAACAGCAGGCCCGAGCGGTCGCTGGCCGACACGCCCAGCAGCCAGCGCTGGCCGCGTTCGTCCGGCCGCAGCGTGACGCGCGGAACGATCGGGAACGACCGGACGCGGCGCGAGATCCGGCCCCGGCCGGGTTCGGGAAGCGGGCCCGTTTCCGCCAGGGCGCGTGCCAGCTGCGTCTCGACGAAGGCGATCAGGTCACGGTAATGCGGTTCGAGCTGCGGGCTGTTGACCTGGAACGTATCAAGCGCGTAGCCGATCCGGGTGGTGTGGACCTTGGCATCCAGGATGTTGAAACCGGCGCCGTCGAAGTAGCCGCAGATGCGGGCGAACAGGTCTTGCCGGTCCGGGCCGTAGACCAGCACCTGCAGGCCCTCGCCCAGCGATGACACCCTCGCCCTCACCACCGGCGTGGCGGTCTGGACGCGTTCGTGCAGGCTGCGGGTGTGCCAGGCGATGTCGGCCGCCTCGTGGCGGGCGAAGTAGCTCAGCTCCAGCGTCTCCCAGAGCGCGGTTTCGATGCCGGGCGGCAGGGGCACCAGGTTCAGCATCGAGCGCGTCTCGAGCTTGCGCGCCTCGATTTCGGCATCCATATTGGGCCGGGCGCCGCCCAGGGCACGCAGCGTCAGCCGGTACAAGTCCTCCAGCAGCTTGCCCTTCCAGGCGTTCCAGACCTTCGGGCTCGTGCCGCGGATGTCGGCCACCGTCAGCAGGTAGCGGGCGGGCAGCGTGCGTTCGCTGCCGACCAGCCGGGCAAAGGCCTCGATCACGTCCGGATCCGACAGATCCTCCTTCTGGGCGATCCTCGACATGGTCAGGTGCGCCTCGACCAGGAATTCGATCAGCTCGGTGTCGACCGCCGCCACGCCGTGGTCTCGACAGAAGCGCCGTGCCTCTTCCCCGCCGAGCACCGAATGGTCGCCGCCCCGCCCCTTGGCGACGTCATGGAAAAGCGCCGCGATGTAGAGCACCCACGGCCGGTCGAAGTGCGCCGCGACCTGCGAACAGAACGGGTATTCGTGGGCATGCTCCGGGATGAAGAAGCGCCGCACATTGCGCAGCACCATGATGATGTGCTGGTCGACCGTGTAGACGTGGAAGAGGTCGTGCTGCATCTGGCCGACGATGCGCCTGAACACCCAGAGGTAGCGGCCGAGCACGCTGGTTTCGTTCATCAGCCGGAAGGCGTGGGTCTGGCCCTCGGTGTGGCGCAGGATCCTCATGAAGGTCGCGCGGTTGACCGGGTCGCGCCGGAAGTCGGCGTTCATCAGGTCACGGGCGTTGTAGAGGGCCCGCAGGGTTCGTGCGGACAGACCTTTCGGGCCGATCGTCTGCTGATAGACCAGGAAGGTCTCGAGAATGGCGTGTGGATCGCGCTGGTAGAGGTCGTCGCTGGCCACCTCGAGCATGCCGCCGCGCTCGAGGAACTTGGCCGTGATCGGCCGCATCGGCGCGTTCTGCGAGCCTTCCACCCGCTCCTCGATGTTGAGCATCAGGATGTGGTTCAACTGCGAAATCGCCTTCGCCGCCCAGTAGTAGCGCCGCATCAGCTTCTCGGACGCCCGCTGGCTGCCGCTCGAGCGGTAGCCGAAGCTCTCGGCCACGGCCGTCTGCAGGTCGAACACCAGCCGGTCCTCGCGGCGCCCGGCGATGATGTGCAGCCGGGCCCGGATCAGCTTCATCAGGCCCTCGTTGCGGTTGAGTTGCTTGACCTCGAACGGCGTGATGAGCCCGCGCTCGGCCAGCGCATTCCAGTTCTTGCCGAGGCCGGCGGCGCGGGCGATCCAGATCACCACCTGCAGGTCGCGCAGGCCGCCGGGGCTCTCCTTGCAGTTCGGCTCGAGCGAGTAGGGCGTGTCCTCGAACTTGCGGTGGCGCTGGACCATCTCGTGCGTCTTGGCGCGCAGGAAGCCTCGGGCATCCATCGCCAACGTGTTCGCGCGCCTGAAGGCGTTGAAGACGCGCCGCGAGCCGCACAGGTAGCGTGACTCGAGCAGCGCGGTCTGCACCGTCACGTCGCTCTGCGACATCGCCAGGCATTCGGCCACGGTGCGCACGCTCGATCCGATCTCCAGGCCGATGTCCCAGCAGGCGGTGATGAACGCTTCGACGCAGCCCGGGCGCGTGCCGCCGCCGCTGTCGGCCGTGGACGCCAGCAGCACCAGCACGTCGACATCCGAATGCGGAAACAGCTCGCCGCGACCATAGCCGCCGACCGCCAGCAGCACAGCGCCTTCCGGCATGGCGGTGTGCCGCCAGAGAATCAGCAGCGTTTCGTCGACGTGGCGGGTGAGCGCGCGCAGCAAGCGGTTGGCCGAGGGCGCCGTCGGCCGCGAAGCATCGAACCGGGCCAGCAGCCCCGCCTTGCCCTGGCGAAAGCGCTGCCGCATGTCGACGACGCACGCCGGGCTGATGACACCGGCGGCGCACCGGTCGAGCGCCGGCGCCTCGGTCACGGCGGACATGGTGTCGCGCCGGGCAGGGGTCGGCGGTCGTCCTCGATCGGCGGGCAGTCGACGCCGATTCGGCTCAAGCAGCGACCGCCTGCGCCACGAAGGCGGGAATCGGCGGGCTGCCCGCCGATAGCGTCATGACCTCGTAGCCCGATTCGGTGACCAGCACGGTGTGTTCCCACTGGGCCGAAAGCGACCGATCCTTGGTGACGATCGTCCAGCCATCGCCCATCTCGCGAATGTCGCGCCGGCCGGCATTGATCATCGGCTCGATGGTGAACATCATGCCCGGCTTCAGTTCCACCAGGGTGTTGGGCCGACCGTAGTGCAGCACCTGCGGCTCTTCATGGAAATTGCGGCCGATGCCATGGCCGCAGAACTCGCGCACGACCGAAAAGCCGCTGTTCTCGGCGAAGGTCTGGATGGTGTGGCCGATGTCGCCCAGGCGGATGCCGGGCCGCACCTTGACGATGCCGCGCCACATCGCTTCGTAGGTGATCTGAACCAGGCGTTTGGCGGCGATCGAGCCCTCACCGACGATGAACATCCGGCTGGTGTCCCCGTGCCAGCCATCCTTGATGACGGTCACGTCGATGTTCAGGATGTCGCCGTTCTTCAGCGGCCGCTCGTTCGGAATGCCGTGGCAAACGGTGTGGTTGAGCGAGGTGCAGATCGATTTAGGGTACGGCATGTAGCCGGGCGGCGCGTAGTTGAGCGGCGCTGGAATCGCCCGTTGCACGCCAACGATGTGGGTATTGGCGAGGCGGTCGAGCTCCTCGGTCGTGACACCGGCCTTCACATGCGGCGTCAGCAGGTCGAGCACCTCCGACGCGAGGCGGCCGGCGACGCGCATTCCCTGGATGTCGTCCGCGGTTTTGATCGAGATCGTCATCGGCGCATTATCTCACCGTGACCACTAGAATCGTCGGCCGACGGCGAGGCTCGGGCGTCGCACTTCCACGGAACCAGCGGGCCGATCCGGGCCGTGCACCACCCGAGCCGACGCGTGACCTCTGACATCGACAAGCACCTGACATTCTTCGAAGGCGGCGACGCGCTGCCGGCGTTTCGCGCCCAGGCGCTACTGGTGAAATTGCGAGGCGTACAGCCGCGCATCCAGTCGGTCATGGCGCGCCACGTGCACTGGGTGTGGAGCGACACGCTGCTCGCCCCGTCCGAGCACGAGCGGGTCGCCGCGCTCTTGCGTCAAAGCGACACGCACCCGGTCGGCGGCGCGGCGCAGGCAGGCGGCGCGGGCGGCGTGCTGCTGGTGGTCGCGCCGCGGCTCGGCACCGTCTCGCCCTGGGCGTCGAAGGCGACCGACATCGCCCACAACTGCGGCCTCGCGGTGCGTCGCATCGAGCGGGTCGCCGAGTACCGCATCGGCTTGAAGACGGGCCTGCTGGGTGGCACGACCCGGTTGTCGACCGATGAGATGACGGCCGTGACGGAGCTGCTGCACGACCGGATGACCGAGACGGTGCTGACGTCCCGTGCCGAGGCGGCCCGGCTGTTCGATGACCGCCCGGCCGAGCCGATGCAGCACGTCGACCTCATCGGCCGCGGGCGCGAGGCACTGCTTGCCGCGAACCTCGAATTCGGCCTGGCGCTGTCCGGCGACGAAATCGACTACCTGGTCGACGCCTTCACGGGCCTGGACCGCAACCCGACCGACGTCGAGCTGATGATGTTCGCCCAGGCCAACAGCGAGCACTGCCGGCACAAGATCTTCAACGCCCGGTTCCGGATCGACGGCGAGGACCAGCCCCTGTCCCTGTTCGAGATGATCCGCCGCACCCATGCGCTGGCGCCGCAGCACACGGTCGTGGCCTACAGCGACAACGCCTCGGTGATGGAAGGCGGCAGCACCCTGCGCTGGCTGCCGCGCGAGACGCCCGAGGGCGCGCCGCGCTATGCCGCGACGACCGAGACGGTTCACGTCCTGATGAAGGTCGAGACGCACAACCATCCGACGGCGATTTCACCGTTTCCCGGCGCCTCGACCGGCGCCGGCGGCGAGATCCGCGACGAAGGGGCGACCGGCCGCGGTTCCAAGCCAAAGGCCGGGCTGACCGGGTTCAGCGTCTCCAACCTGCACCTGCCGGGCACCGACGAACCCTGGGAGCAGCAGCCTGCCCGCAAGCCGGCGCACATCGCCAGTGCGCTCGACATCATGCTCGACGGGCCGCTCGGCGGCGCTGCCTTCAACAATGAGTTCGGACGGCCGAACCTCGCCGGCTACTTCCGCGTCTGGGAGCAGACGGTCGCGGGCGTCGACAGGGGTTACCACAAGCCAATCATGATCGCCGGCGGCCTCGGCTCGATCGGCGCCGGGCAGACCGAGAAGATCGCCTTTCCGGCCGGCAGCTTGCTGATCCAGCTCGGCGGGCCGGGCATGCGCATCGGCATGGGCGGTGGCGCGGCGAGTTCGATGGCCTCGGGCGTCAACGCCGCGGCGCTCGATTTCGATTCGGTGCAGCGCGGCAACCCGGAGATCCAGAGGCGTGCCCAGGAGGTCATCGACGCCTGCTGGTCGCGCGGCGACGCCAACCCGATCCTCGCCATCCACGACGTCGGCGCGGGCGGCATCTCCAACGCCTTCCCGGAGCTGGTCGACGGCGCCGGTCGAGGTGCGCGGTTCGATCTGCGCCGGGTGCCGATCGAGGAGTCGGGCATGGCGCCGAAAGAGATCTGGTGCAACGAGAGCCAGGAGCGCTACGTGCTGGCGATCGCACCTTCGTCGCTCGCCGCTTTTGAAGCGATCTGCGGTCGCGAGCGCTGCCCGTTCGCGGTCGTCGGCGTCGCGACCGAAGCGCGCCAACTGGTGCTCGAGGACGGGACAGGCGGCGACCCTTCAGCGGGCCGGGGCCCCTTGTCGGGCCAGGATCCATCGATAGCCTCAGGCCGATCGGGCTCGATCATCGACATGCCGATGGAGGTGCTGCTCGGCAAGCCGCCCAAGATGCAGCGCGACGTGTCGCGCGTCGGCTGGACGATGCCGGAGCTCGACCTGGGCGACGTGGCATTCGAGCGGGTGGTCTTCGACGTGCTGCGCCATCCGACCGTCGCCAGCAAGCGCTTCCTGGTGACGATCGGTGACCGGACGGTCGGCGGCCTCTCGAGCCGTGACCCGATGGTCGGGCCGTGGCAGGTGCCGGTCGCCGATTGCGCCGTCACCCTGGCCGATTTCAGCGGCTTCCGCGGCGAGGCGATGGCGCTCGGCGAACGCACGCCGCTGGCCGCGCTCGACGCACCGGCGTCGGGCCGGATGGCCGTTGCCGAGGCGATCACCAACCTGCTCGCCGCGCCGATCGAACTCGATCGGGTCAAGCTCAGCTGCAACTGGATGGCGGCCTGCGGCGAACCGGGCGAGGACGCGGCGCTCTACGACACCGTCCACGCCGTCGGCATGGAGCTCTGCCCCGCGCTCGGCATCAGCGTGCCGGTCGGCAAGGACAGTTTGTCGATGCGCACGCGCTGGACGGAGCAGGGTGCAGCACGGCAAGTCACCTCGCCGGTGAGCCTGGTCGTCACCGCCTTCGCGACGCTCGCCGACCTCCGGCCGACATTGACGCCGCAGCTGCAGCCCGGCGACACCACCTTGATCCTGATCGACCTGGGCCATGGCCGCAACCGCATGGCCGGCTCGATGCTCGCCCAGGTGCTCGGCCAGTTCGGCAGCACGGTGCCCGACCTCGACGACCCGGCGCGGCTGAAGGCGCTGGTCGCCGGCATCAACGCCCTGCGCGAGCAGGGCAGGCTGCTCGCCTACCATGACCGCAGCGACGGCGGCCTCTGGGCGACTGTCTGCGAAATGGCCTTCGCGGGGCACCGCGGCGTGAGCCTGAACGTCGACATGCTGGTGACCGAGGGCGACGGCATCGCCGACAGCCGCGCCGACCAGGGCGTCTCCAAGAAGTGGGCGACTCAGGTGGGCGCCCGGCGCACCGAAGTCACGTTCATGGGCGGCTTGACCGA
>CAXTDH010000108.1:0-6487 GCA_964242405.1 uncultured Rhizobacter sp.
CGCCTACACCGAGTTCGTGAAGATCTACGGCGCCAAGGGCCTCGCCTGGATCAAGCTCAACGATGTGGCCCGTGGCCGGGAAGGGCTGCAGTCGCCGGTGGTCAAGAACCTGCACGACGCCGCGCTGGCCGAAATCCTGAAGCGCACCGGCGCCGCCAACGGTGACCTGCTGTTTTTCGGCGCCGACCGGGCCAAGGTCGTGAACGACGCGATCGGCGCGCTTCGCGTCAAGGTCGGGCACAGCGACTTCGGCAAGGCCCGCAACCTGGCGCAGGGCGTCTGGGAGCCGCTCTGGGTGGTCGACTTCCCGATGTTCGAATACGACGACGCGGCGCAGCGCTGGAATGCCGTCCACCATCCGTTCACCGCGCCGAAGGATGGTCACGAAGATTGGCTCGAGACCGACCCGGGCCGCTGCATCTCGAAGGCCTACGACGTGGTGTTGAACGGCATCGAGCTCGGCGGCGGTTCGGTGCGTATCCACCGGGAGGAGGTGCAGAGCAAGGTCTTCCGGGCGCTGAAGATCGATGCCGAGGAGGCTCAGTTGAAATTCGGCTTCCTGCTCGACGCGCTGCAATATGGGGCGCCTCCGCACGGCGGCATCGCGATCGGCCTGGACCGCTTCGTGATGCTCATGACGGGCGCCGAATCGTTGCGCGACGTGATCGCCTTTCCCAAGACCCAGCGTGCCCAGGACTTGCTCACCAATGCGCCCAGCAGCGTCGACGAGCGGCAACTCCGGGAGCTTCACATCCGCCTGCGCAACGCCCAGGCACCGATGGCCTGATCGGCAGGGATGGCGACAACGACCCTGATGACGACGACCCGTCCGCCGAAGATTCCCGAATCGGTATTGGTGGTCATCCACACGCCCTCGCTCGACGTCCTGCTGATCGAGCGGGCAGATCGGCCGGGCTTCTGGCAGAGCGTCACCGGGTCGAAAGACGCGGTCGACGAGCCGCTGGCCTTGACCGCTGCGCGCGAGGTGGCCGAGGAAACCGGCATCGTCATCGGGTCGCCAATGGTGCCGCAGGCCAACCTGCGCGACTGGAAGCTCACCAATGTCTATGAGATCTACCCGGTTTGGCGACACCGCTATGCTGACGGCGTGACACACAACACCGAACACGTTTTCGGCCTCCAGGTGCCGTCGGGCACGGCGATCGAGCTGGCGCCGCGCGAACACCTGGCCTGGCAATGGCTGCCGTGGCGGCAGGCGGCGGACCGCTGCTTCTCGCCGTCGAACGCGGAGGCGATCCTGCATTTGCCCCGGTTCGCTTGAGGATGGCGCCGACGCGATGACGAGCCGCCTTCCGGCCCACCATCCGGCCGACCTGTTGCGGGTCGTCACCTACAACATCCACAAGGGTGTGCGCGGTGTCGGCCCGAAGAAGCGGCTCGAGATCCACAACCTGGCCCGCGGCGTCGAGGGGCTCGATGCCGACCTCGTCTTCCTGCAGGAGGTGCGCTTCCTGAACCGGGCCGAGGCGCGGAAGTTTCCCGACTCCGTACTCGGTTGGCCGCGCATGCCGCAAGCCGACTATCTGGCGCCGGACGGCTACGAGGTCGCCTACCGCACGAACGCCACCACCCGCCACGGCGAGCATGGCAACGCGCTGTTGTCGCGCTGGCCGCTCGGCGATATCGGTCACCACGATGTCTCCGACCACCGCTTCGAGCAGCGCGGCCTGCTGCATGTGCCGGTGCAATGGAACGGCGTGTGCCTGCATGCGATCGTCGCCCATTTCGGCCTGATCCACGCCAGCCGTGTGCGACAGGTCCAGCGGCTGGCGGACTTCATCGCTGCCGAGGTGCCCGCCCACGAGCCGCTCGTGGTCGCGGGCGATTTCAACGACTGGGGCGACAAGCTCGACAGCCTGATGACCGGCTGCGGGTTGGCCCGGGCTGGCGTACCCGGCGACCCGCCTGCGCGTTTCAACACCTTCCCGTCGCGCTTGCCGGTCTTCTCGATGGACCGCTTCTACCTGCGCGGCCTGCGCTGCCTGAGCACCTCGGTGCCGCGCGGCATCGCCTGGGCCCGGATGTCGGATCACCTGCCGCTGGTCGCCGAGCTGGCGCTGACCTGACCCACCTTCCGTGCCGATCAGGACTCGCCGCCCGCATCGGCTGGCACTGCTCCAGGGTGGCGGCCAGCTGTTCCCGGCGATGGTCGAGGCGATCGACGCGGCGCTCACCGAGGTCCTGCTCGAAACCTACATCTTCGGCTTCCAGCGTTCGGCACTGACGGTCGCCGAAGCGCTCGAGCGGGCCGGGGCTCGCGGCGTCAAGGTCCGGGTGGTGGTCGACGGCATCGGCACCGGTGACGTGCCGGAGGAATGGCAGCGGCGCTGGCGTGCTGCCGGCGTCGACTGGCGGGTCTTCAACCCGGCGCGCGGTTGGCGGGTGGCGGTGCCCAGAGGCTGGCGCCGGATGCACCGCAAGCTGTGCGTCGTCGACCAGAAGGTGGGGTTCTGCGGCGGCATCAACCTGCTGGACGATCACTACGACCCGAACCACGGCGAACTCGAGCAGCCGCGACTCGACTTCTCCGTCCGGGTCGAAGGCCCGCTGGTCGCCGATGCCCACGATACGATGAAGCGTCTCTGGACTCGCCTGCAGATCGTCCACAAGGTCGGCAAGGCCGACCTGGCCGGTGCCGTCCAGTCGGTGCAGAAGGCGGCACAGGCCGGCACTGACCTGAGCGATGCCGCCATCCAGGCGCCTACCGACGAGCTGACGGCCGCCGCAGCCACGGAGGCTGCGGCCAAAGGCGGTGCCGCGGCAGCCCTGGTGCTGCGTGACAACGTCCGTTACCGGCGCAGCATCGAGGGCGTCTACCGCTTCGCGATCAACCAGGCGAAGAGTGAAATCATCATCGCCAATGCCTATTTCATTCCCGGTGTGCGCTTGCAGCGGGCCTTGCTGCGAGCGGCGCGACGGGGCGTCCGCGTCAGCCTGTTGCTGCAGGCGAAGTACGAGTACTTCATGCAGTACCACGCCAGCCGCGCGGTCTACGGCGTGCTGCTCGATGCGGGCATCCAGATCTTCGAATACGAGCCGAGCTTCCTGCACGCCAAGGTGGCGGTCATGGATTCGGCGAACGGCGCCATTGCGACCGTCGGCTCGTCGAACCTCGACCCGCTCAGCTTGCTGCTGGCGCGCGAGGCGAATGTATTCGTGCGCGACGATGCGTTCGCCATGGAGCTGCGCGGCCGCCTGCTCCAGGCGATGGGTCAACACGGGCGCCGGGTCGACGCCGAGCGCCATCTGCGGCGTCCGGCGTCGACCCGGGCGCTCACCTGGGTCGCCTACGCGATGATGCGGATCGCCCTCTTCGCGACCGGCAAGCGTTACTGACGGCGGACTCGATGGCGGACTTGATCGCGAACGACCCAGAGCCCGGCCGGCGCCCTGTCGACTCGACGGCATCGCCGACCGACCTGATCGTGCAGCGGCCGGAGGGGCTCTACTGCCCGCCGGGTGACTTCTACATCGACCCCTGGCGCCCGGTCCACCGGGCGGTGATCACCCATGCCCATGCCGACCATGCGCGCATCGGCCACGGCCACTACCTGGCGTCGGCGGCGGGGGAGGGTGTGCTGAGGTCGCGCATGGGCGAGATCACGCTGCAGACGCTGGCCTACGGCGTAGCGGTCGATCACTTTGGCGTTCGCGTGTCGCTGCATCCGGCCGGGCATGTGCTCGGATCGTCACAGGTGAGGATCGAGCACCGGGGGCAGGTGTGGGTGGCCTCGGGCGACTACTACCTGGCCGGCTCGGGGCACGGCCCACAGGAGGTCAATCCGACCTGCATCCCCTTCGAGCCGGTCAGATGCGATTGCTTCATCACCGAAAGCACCTTCGGCCTGCCGATCTACCGCTGGCAGCCACAGGCCGAACTCTTCGCCTCGATCAACGACTGGTGGCGTCGCAATGCCGATGCGGGACGGGCCAGCCTGCTGCTTGGCTACAGCTTCGGCAAGGCGCAGCGCATCCTGGCCGGCGTCGACGCGAGCATCGGCCCTATCGTCGTCCACGGGGCCGTGGAGCCGCTCAACCGCGCCTACCGCGCCGCAGGCGTCGCGCTGCCCGAGACGAAGCTGGTGAGCGACGTCACCGACAAGGCGAGCCTGCGGCGGGCGCTGGTGGTGGCGCAGCCTTCGGTGCATAATTCTTTCTGTTCGCGCCGTTTCGGCGAGCTGAGCGATGCGTTCGCCAGCGGCTGGATGCAGCTCCGGGGTGCTCGTCGGCGCCGCTCGGTCGATCGCGGCTTCGTGCTCAGCGACCATGCCGACTGGCCGGGCCTGCAGCGGGCGATCGGCGCCACCGGTGCCGAACGGGTCATCGTCACCCACGGCTATGAAGCGGTGATGGTGCGCTGGCTGACCGACCAGGGCTTGCAGGCGGGCGCGTTTACGACCGAGTACGGGGATGAAGAACGCGAAGCCGCGGCCGAGGGTGCGGGTGGTGAGGCGAGCCCGGTGCCGGCTTCAGAGGCTTCGACCCCGGTGCCGACCTCGGAGGCGCCGGGTTGAAAGCGTTCGCACTGCTGTTCGACGCGCTCGATTCGAGCACCGCCACCTCGGCGAAGACCGACGCCCTGAAGCGCTATTTCACGGTCGCGCCGGCCCGGGACGCGGCCTGGGCTGCGTATTTCCTCGCCGGTGGGAAGCCGCGCCAGGTGGTGCCGACCGGCTTGTTGCGCGCCTTGGCCTGCGAACTGGCGGTGATTCCCGACTGGCTGTTCGACGAGTGCTACCACGCGGTCGGCGACCTGGCCGAGACCATCGCCAACGTGTTGCCGCCCCCGCGCGCCGTCAGCGACGTCGGCCTCGGCGACTGGATCGAGCAGCGCCTGCTGCCGCTGCGCGGCCTGGAGCCGCTCGAACAGGCCAGGCGGGTGGCCGCTTACTGGGACGAACTCAACCGCGGCGAGCGTTTTTTGCTGACCAAGTTGATCGGCGGCGGCTTTCGGGTCGGCGTCAGCAAACTGCTTGTCCAGCGGGCGCTGGCCGAGAGTGCCGGCATCGACTCGAAGCTGGTAGCGCAACGGATGATGGGCTATACCGATGCCCGGCAGGCGCCGGACGCGGCCCGTTACCTGCGCCTGACCGCGGCGGCATCGACCGTCGAACAGCCATCGGCCGAGGACGCTGGTCAACCCTATCCGTTCTTCCTTGCGCACCAGCTCGATGCACCGCTCCATGAGTTCGATGCTCGGCTCGGCCCGCCCGGTGACTGGCTGGTCGAATGGAAGTACGACGGCATCCGGGCGCAGATCGTCCGGCGGGCAGGGCAAGTCTGGGTCTGGTCGCGCGGTGAGGAGCTGGTGACCGAGCGGTTCCCCGAGATCGTCGCCGTGGCCTCGGCGCTGCCCGACGGTACGGTGCTCGACGGCGAGATCGTCGTCTGGAAAGACGGCCGGCCGGCGTCCTTCAATCTGTTGCAGCAGCGCATCGGCCGCAAGACGCTCAACAAGCGCGTGCTCGCCGACGCCCCGGTCGGCTTCATCGCCTATGACCTGCTCGAATTCCAGGGCAAGGACCTGCGCGCGGCCCCACAGCGCGAGCGCCGGTCATTGCTCGAAGCGCTCGCGCCCGCGGGCTTTCATGTCTCGCCGACCGAGACCCGCGCCGATTGGGCTGCGTTGGCCGAGTTGCGCACCGGCTCACGCGAGCGGGGCGTCGAGGGCTTCATGCTCAAGCGCCTCGATGCCCGCTACGGAACCGGCCGCACCAAAGCCGACGGCACCTGGTGGAAGTGGAAGATCGACCCGATGAGCGTCGACTGCGTGCTTGTCTACGCGCAAGCCGGCCATGGCCGGCGGGCGAGCGTCTACACCGACTACACCTTCGCCGTCTGGAATCGAACGCCACGCGACAAGGCAGAAGCGCAGGCCGTGATCGCGGCCATCGAGCGCCGCGAACCGGCCGCCGCCGACGGCTTGCAACTCGTCGCCTTCGCCAAGGCCTATTCGGGGTTGACGGACGAGGAGTTTCGGGGTGTCGACCGTGTCATCCGGTCGAACACGCTCGAGAAGTTCGGGCCGGTGCGCAGCGTCAAACCGACGCTCGTCTTCGAGCTCGGCTTCGAGGGAATCAACCGCAGCCCGCGCCACAAAAGCGGCATTGCCGTGCGTTTCCCCCGCATGTTGCGAATGCGGCCCGACAAGCCGATCGAGGAAGCCGATACGCTCGCGAATCTCGAGACGCTGTTGGCGCTCGGCGTGCGCTCCGATTAGGGGCGACGAGATCGCGTCGCTGGTCACTGAGGCGCGTGCAGAGACGCCGGCGGGCAGTCGATGAGCCGACCTGCCTTCACTATGATGCACCGAGGTCACCAGGCGGGGGTTCCGTGTCAGACAAAACAGGCAAAAACAACTTCGATTTGCTTCGGTTCGTTTTTGCATCCCTGGTCATACTTTCCCACAGCTATCCGTTGGCGACCGGTTCGGAGCGCAACGAGCCTTTGATCCTGCTGAGCGGTG
>CAXTDH010000108.1:6497-8368 GCA_964242405.1 uncultured Rhizobacter sp.
CTATCTGATTGCGCAAAGCTGGGTCAGGAAGCCGTTGGTGGCTTCGTATTTGAACAAGCGGGTGCGTCGTATCTACCCGGGATACTTGATGGCAGCGGTCATCAGCGCCTTCATCGTGACGCCGATGTTTTCCGACGCTTCGTTTCGGCAACTGATCACGCCGCAATACCTGCAGGAATTCTTGGTGAAGGCCGTGCAGCTGAATTTTCATCAAGCCGGCCCTGCGTTCTCGACGAACCCTGCGCCCGGCCCTGTCAACGGGTCCCTTTGGTCGATCCCGTTCGAATTCTGGTGCTACATCGGACTCATGGGCGTCGGGCTCGCTGGGCTGCTCAAGCGGCCGTTATGGCTGGGCGTCGGCTTGTTGGTGCTCATTGCGATCGCATTCGTTGTTGAATTCAATCAACTGAAAATCGGCGGCAAGATCATCGGTAAAATCGTCGGTTACCCGACGATCTGGGCGCACATACTGCCCTATTTCGTGGCGGGCATGGCGTTTTTTGGATTCAGGGACCGGATACGGTGCCACGCTCGAGGCGCAGCCATTGCAGGCGTCCTGCTACTGCTGGCCTGTACGGTGCAATATGCGTTGATATTCGTACTGCCGTTCGCGGCAGCTTACATCGTGCTCTGGCTTGCCTTCATCCCCAGCCGGGGAGCCCACAACTTCGCTCGAAACGGGGACTATTCGTTCGGAATCTACCTGTACGCCTTCCCGATCACTCAGATCATCGCCCATTACACCGGCCCGACTTCACCGTTCCTGCTCTTCGCTCTGGCCTGGCCGGCATCGATCGCGGCGGGTGCCTTGAGCTGGCATTTTCTGGAGCACCGCTTCATGAGGTCCCATCGCCCGGTCAACGTGCCAGCCGCGGTTGCCTGATCCGGTGTGATCGGTCGTGGAAACGACGCGGCACTACGGTCCGCTGCCGTACCGTTCGTCCAGCCAATCGAGAATCGCGACGTCCGTCTCGACGTCGAACTTGCGGGCGAACAGCTTGCTCGAAGCGGCGAGCTTCTCGGCATGCGCAAGGCGCAACGTCATCGGATGGGCGCCGGAGGTGGGTGTCCATTCGGCGAAGGTCAGGTTCTCGCCGGTAACGCAGGATGCGAACGGCGAACTCATCCGTAGAGACGGAACATAGGCTTCGTCCACCAACAAGCCGGTTCGAAGGTAGCGCCTCAACCGTCCCTGGGCGTTGAAGGCGGTCGCGATGTAGACAACCGCCTCGTGCGTCAGCGCCCACCAGGTGCTGCCGTGATAGAGCGGAATCGGCGGCAGGGGCTTTTTGAACACCGGAAGCGTTAGATGGCGCTTGCCCCACCAGAGGTGGTAGCGTCGAAAGCGGTGGTAGGGCGTCCAACTCGCTGTCTTGTCATCCGTCATGTCGAGCGGATACGCTTCGATGAACTGCCGGGTCGGCGCGTCGCGAAAGAAGCGGACGATCTCGGCATGGCTGGCAATTGGATAATCCTGCCCCGACATCAGGATGCATCGGTCGACGTTCACCCGGCTTGCCGCCGCCCGGATACCCATCATGATGGCCAGGGCCTGACGGTAACTCCCCCAGCGGGCATCGACCCGGTCGGCGTAGACGATGTCGTCGGCCGCTTCGGCCAGCGATGCACGGAGTGTTTCGGCCTCGCGATCGCCCACTTTCTTGTCGATATGGACGACGAAACCGACGCCTGGCGCCCGCAGGCGGCGCACCAGTCGCAAGGCCTGCTCGAACTTGTGGTGCAACAGCAGGATGTAGCAGATGTTCATTGATGATTTCGGAGGGGCAGCCCAGCTGCTGGCCGCGTGACAGACGAGCGCGACGACCAGGCTCAGACTGTAGCCGGTGACCCCCGCGCACCTCGTTCGTCGG
>CAXTDH010000109.1:0-8351 GCA_964242405.1 uncultured Rhizobacter sp.
GGCCGACGATGCTCTCGGCATGCGCCGCCATGCCGGCCGTCAAGGCGCACAGTGCGGCGGCAGCGCCGATCACGCCGCGGATGAAGGCCGTCGGGCGGCGCGGGAACGAGGTGGAAGGTGTCATGGGGCAGGCTCCGTTGTTCAAGGGAAAGAAGGAAAGGTGGAAGTCAAGCGATGGCGTGAACCGTCGAGCCCTGTACGAGCCACCGCCGTGAACGGATTCACGTTCCCTCCGTCTGGTTCACCTTCGCCTCTCAAAACCCCTTGAACGAGGGGTCGGACACGCCCGTGCCCTCAAGCGTCGTCGTCGCCGCCATCCAGCTCGTCGAGCCGGTCGGCGTTGGTGGTGCTGCGGGAGCCCTTGAGGTGCATCTCGACGTCGGCCGCCAGGTCGCCGACCGCCTCCACCGCCTCGTTGATCTGATCCGGGCTCGCGTCCAGCTTCTTCGCCCATTCGGCGACATCGTCTTCGTCGTCGACGTCGATCCGGTCGGGTTCGACGCCCGGCTGCTCGTCCGGCTGCTCCTGCGCCTGTTGTTGTTGCTGCTCTCGCTGTTGCTCGTTGTGGTCCATCGGCATCGATGCGCTCCTGAGGTGTTGAGATTGACAAGTGGATGAGGTGACGACGGACCCTGACCACGGCCGGCTACACCGGAGAGAGGGTCGGTCAGGATTTCGGCGCCAGCCCGAGCCGGGCTTCGAACTGCGCCCGGTACGGCGTGCGGATTTCGGCCGCCACCCGGCGAATGTAGCCGTGCGCATGATCGCGCGTCTCGCCGCACAATCCTTGCAGGTAGCCGACCGCCTCGTCGACGGTCGGCGGCCGACCTTCCTGGCCGTCGAAGCGCGGCGGCAACGACGTCCAGACGACGGCCTCGACACGCTGATGCGCCGCCCAGGTGCCGATCTCGTCGGCGAAGGGCGCTGCGTCGGCTGCCGGACTTGCGCCCGGCACCGCGACGCCGATGTACTCGGGATGGGCCGGGTCGATTTCCTCGCGCCGTGCCAACATCGCGCGAGCTTCCTCGAGATCGGTGGTGTCGAGCACCGCCCAGCGTGTCGGCACCCGGGGCGCCCCCGCCCAGAGGGTCGTGGCCAACTCGCCCAGGTCACCCACGCGAACGAACTCGACCGGCAGCCGCGGCCCGTCACCGGCCCAGCCGGTCCGCAACCGCATCGAGCCGCTTTTCCAGAGCAGCGATCCCCAGGTCAGGCAAGCGATGCGCACCCGTGCCGGCTCAGCCATGCGGGCGCGATGCCGCGGCGGCAGCGAAGGGCGATTCGTCGTAGCGCCGCAGCAGGTCGGCCGGGTCGTCGTAGATGGCAGTGGCGTCGGCGAACGAAGCGTCTGCCCAGGCGCCGCCGCAGCGCAGCGCGACGCAGCGCACGCCCGCCCGCTTCGCCGCCTCGATGTCGTGCGGCGTGTCGCCCAGCATGACCGCCTGCTCGGGCGCCAGGCCGGCTTTATCGAGCGCCGCATGGACGATGTCCGGGTCGGGTTTGCTCGCTTCGGCATCGCTCGAACTGGCTGCGTCGTCGATCAGGTCGTCGACCCCGGCCTGGCGCAGCAGATCCTCGAGTTCGTCGCCGCCTGCGGACGTCGCGACGATGAGGCGCAGGCCGTCGGCGAGGAAGCGCTGGAGCATTTCGCGGGCACCCGGCGTCGGCTGCAAGGTCGGCAGCAGTTTCTGCTTGAAGAGCTGGCGACGGTCTTTCGACAGGCGCTCGGCCTCCTCCGACCCGTCCGCGACGCCGACGAGCTCGAACAGCAGCTTGTCACCGCCCTTGCCGATCATCGGCCGAACCTGCTCGTAGCCGACCGGATGGCCATGCCGCTCGAGCACCGTGACCCAGGAGCGGGCATGGGCATCGTTGCTGTCGAGCAGGGTGCCGTCGATGTCGAGCAGCACTGCCTGGGGTGGCGCTTTCAAGGTTGAAGAAGACATCGGTACGGACGGGTTGAAGTGGGCCGGATCGGCAGCCGGTAAATTGTCCGGCACAACGACGTCCGGGAGACCACACGGCGGCATTCGGCGCGCCCGGCGGTTCACGCCGGCTCCGCCGCGCTGGGCGGTTCACGCCGGCTCTGCCACGACCTCGGGCTCGGGCTCGGGCTCGAGCAGTCGGACATCCGGCAACCGGGTCGCGAGCCAGGTCGAGACCAGCGCCAGGGCAGCGGCGAGCTGCAGACCACGGCGGAAGGCGAAGTCGCCCAGTTCGGCCACCGCCGACGGCAGTGCGCCGGGCGCCGACGCGTGCGAGGCCGCGGTCGCCAATCCGAGCTCCGTGCCGGCGGACGGCGCTGCCATGCCGGCCGGCAAGTACCCGCGCAGCAACGACAGCACGACGGAGCTCAGCACCGCCACGCCGACCGCGCCGCCCAGCAGGCGGAAGAAGGAGGTCAGCGCCGTCACCGTGCCGATCAACGACTTCGGCACCGACTGCTGGGCGGTGATGAGCGTGGTGGGCAGCTGCAGGCCGATGCCGAGCCCGGCGACGACCAGCCCGAACCAGGCGACAAGGCCAGTCGGCCCGCTCAGGCCGAGCGCCAGCAAGGCGGCCGGCACCAGGGCCGTGCCGATTCGTTGCGCCGTGAGCACCTTGCCGGTCCGTTGCAACCAGCGGCCGGCGAACCAGGCCGCGGCCGGGATGGCAAGCGACATCGGCAGCAGACGCAAGGCCGCATCGGAGGCGCTGACCCCGGCGATCAGCTGCAAGCGCAGCGGCACGAGCACGGTCAAGGCGATGAAGTTGAAGAAGCAGATGAACATCAGGCCGCAGCAAGCGACGACGCTCGGTTCGGCAAGGAGCTGCATCGGCACGATCGGATCGGGGTGCCGGCGTTGCTGCGCCACGAACACGCTCAGGAGCAGCGCTGCCAGCGCCCAGCCCAGCAGGTTCGAGATGTCGCGCCAGGACGTGCCCTGGCCGACGCGGGTGATCGGGATCAGCAGCGCCGTCAGGCCGGCGACCAGCAGCAGCGCGCCGAGTGCGTCGATCCGGCCCTGGGACGACACCTTCGGCATGGCCGGCAGGCTGGCCAGCCCGGTGTGCACCAGCCACAACGCCAGCAACCCGACCGGCAGGTTGATCCAGAAGATCCACGGCCAGGAAACGAATTCCGTGAGCACTCCGCCCACCACCGGCCCGAGCAAGCTGGCGATCGCCCAGACGATGCTGATGTAGCTCTGGTAACGGCCCCGGTTGCGGATCGGCACGATGTCGGCGACCACCGACTGGGCCATCGCCAGCAGGCCGCCGCCGCCCGCGCCCTGCAGCACCCGCGCCAGCACCAGCTGCGGCATCGAGCGGGCGAGCGCGCAAAACAACGATCCGGCGAGGAAGACCAGGATCGCGACCGTCATGACGCGGCGCCGGCCCACCCGGTCGCTAAAGCGGCCGTAGAGCGGCGTGACCACCGTCGAGGCGATCAGGTAGGCAGAAATCACCCAGGCCATCCATTCGAAGCCGCCGATCTGGTGGGCGATCGTCGGCACGGCCACGCCGACGATCGTCTGGTCGAGCGCGCCCAGCAGGATCGTCATCATCACCGCGGCGATCGCGGCGCGGAACTCGCCGGGTCCGAGCGGCGAGGCGTCGGCTTTTGCAATCATCGGCTTCGGTCCGAGCAGCGAGGCATCGGGTCCGGCGCTCATCGGCCTCGGCCCGAGCGCGAGGTGGAGAGCCCGGCGCTCATCGGCCGATCTGGCTGCCGTCGGCTGCGCGTGGTCCGCGAGCGAGCGCTTCGGCGGCGGCGATGCCGTCCCGCGCCAGGCCGTCGGCCACGCCCGCCCGGTCGGCCGCCGAGCGGTTCTGGCTGACCTTCCATTTGCCGGTCAACTCGCTCAGGACGATCTCGATGCCGACGATCGCCTCGAGCATCGTCGTGACGAACGGCGCCGGCGCGTCGTCGACCGCCCATGGCGCGGCACGGCCTGCCTCCTGGCGATCGGTCAGGCGGCCGACGAGCGCCCGCACCCACGCGGCGTCGTCGACCGCTCGCAGGCGGCCACGCGCCTGGACCATGATGTAGTTCCAGGTGGGCACCACCTTGCCGTGCTCGGCCTTGCTCGGATACCAAGAGGGCGAGACATAGGCTTGTGGACCTTGGAAAACGACCAGTGCGTCGCGATCGCCGCGCGCCTCGCGCCAGAGCGGGTTGGCCCGGGCGACGTGGGCACGCAGGACGCCCGGCCCGCCTGCCCGGTCGGCGGTGTTGTCGTCGAGCAGGAAGGGCACGCTGTCGGCCTGGAGCGTGTCGTCGCCCGCTTGCCAGCAGAGCAGGCCGAGCGGTGCGTGGCGAATCAGCTCGGCGAGCACCGCCGGGCGTGATTCGGAAAAGTGAGCAGGGGTGTACATGGCGATCGCTGGACGAGGTGCCAGCCGGGACGGGCGTCGACACTGACGATCACGGCGCGGGCAGAAGCAAGGGGTGCGAGCGGGCGGCGGTCAGCCACCGGGCCCGCAGCATAAACGGCGCCGGCGAGTTTCAGGCCGGAGGACCGCGGTCGTGGGCCGCTTCGATCTGCTCGCACACCTTGCGCACCCCGCGCAGCACCAGCGTCGAATCGAGGTCGGCTTGCGGGGAGACGGTGCTCGCGACTGCGTCGATCGAATCCGGGTCGGTCATCAGCGCATGGGCGAGCGCCGAGAGCGCGCAGATGCTGCGCCTGGGGTATTGGACCGGCAATTCGAGCGTCGCGTTGACAATCACATGATGCCGGACACTCGCGACCGCCGGCCCCACCAGCCCCCAGCTCTCGCAGAGCGCCGCGCCGAGCGCGTCGTGGCTGACGCCGAATTCGGTATGTTCCAGCTCGATCAGCGCGGCGTCGTCCTCGGCCGCTTCGAGCAAGCGCCGGTATCGGGTGGCGTCATGGCGAAACAGCACCGCCTTGCCGCATTCCTCGAACAGCCCGGCGGAATGCGCGGCCCACGGGTCGACACCGACCGCCTGGCCGATCCGCCCCATCAGCAGCCCGCGCACCGCCGCCCGCTCCCACAACGGCTCGAGCTCGGGCGCCGCGGGGAACACCGCCCGCAAGCCCATCTCGAAGGTCACCGACGCGACTTCACGGGTGCCGAGGTGGGTAATGGCTTGCTGCACCGTCTGCACTCGGCCGTGCAGGCCGTAGAGCGATGAATTGACGGCCTTCAGCACGGCCGACGCCAGCGACATGTCGGACGAGATCAACGCGCCGATCGCCGGCAGGTTGACGCTGTCGTCAGCGAGCAACAACGAGAGCTTCACCAACGATTCCGGTTGAGTCGGAATGTCGATGTTGAGCGAGCGGAGTTTGGGGTCGACCGGCATGATGCCGATGATCTTAGCGTCGACCCCCCTGAATGAGTGGGTAGGTGCGCTGGCCGCCGGTCGAATGGAACGCCGGAACGTGAAGTATGACGTTCGAGAACGGGAACGAGCTGATCTCGGATCAGCGCGAGAAGCGTCGAGTCGAACTGCGGACTGCGGACTGCGGACTTCGAGCTGCGGGGCGCCTCGCCAAGGGACAAAGGGCGCCAGGTCACCCCGACGCCCTCCGAATTCGCTCTGGCGTGACTGCCGCCTGCTGTTCTCGCGACCGCGACCCATGCCGCGGTGCTTCCCTTCATGTCTCCTCAGCTCCGTCCCGCAGGCACCATCCCGGTGCCACTGCAAGCAGCACACTGTAATCGTGCACAGTGACCGGCTCGACTAGGGGTTTCCCGACGAGCAGCCGCGTGCTTTGTGCTTCAGGCGTCGTCCACAAGCACCAGAAGTGTGCCGCCTGACGTCGTAATCCTCACCGACCCAGCGGAGGATTTCCAAATTCAGGCGACCAACGGTCAGCATCCGGGAAAACCACCGCGCGTCCTCGACGGCACCGAGGCAATATGGCCGCGAGAACAACCCCGGCGCGGTGCGCCGACCTTCAGCCGGAGACCGCCATGAGCGAATCCTCGAGCGCAGCAACGGGCGCGCGCCCTGCCGAAGTGGACGTGATCGTGGTGGGCGCGGGCTTTTCGGGCTTGTACCTGCTGCACAAGCTGCGAGGGTTGGGCTTCAGCGTCCGGGTGCTGGAGTCGGCGGGCGACGTGGGCGGCACCTGGTACTGGAACCGCTATCCCGGCGCGCGCTGCGACATTCCGACCACCGACTACACCTTCAGCTTCGACCCAGAGCTGGAAAAGGCCTGGACCTGGTCGGAAAAATACGCCACCCAGCCCGAGATCCTGCGCTACGCGCAATTCGTGACCGAGCGCTACGACCTGCGGCGCGACATCGATTTCAACACCCGCGTCGAGGCGGCGCGCTGGGACGACGCCGCCCGCCGCTGGCGCATCCGCACCAGCACCGACGCGAACATCAGCGCACGCCACTGCATCATGGCCAGCGGTTGCCTCTCGGTACCCAAGGAACCGGACATCCCCGGCGCGGGGCGCTTCGAGGGCGCCGTGTACTCCACCGGCCGCTGGCCGCATGAAGGAGTCGATTTCACCGGCAAGCGGGTCGCCGTGATCGGCACCGGCTCCTCGGGCATCCAGTCGATCCCGCTGATCGCCCGGCAGGCCGATCGGCTCACGGTGTTCCAGCGGACCGCCAACTACTCGCTCCCGGCCGGCAACGGGCCGATGCCGGCCGAGCGGCTGGCCCCGCTGCAGGCCGACCGCGCTGCCTACCGCCAGGCCGCGAAGTGGTCGCGGGCCGGCGTGCCGCTCGAGCCGACGCAGATCTACGGCCGCTACAGCACGCCCGACGTGCACGCCGAGCGCTTCGAGGCCGCCTGGAAGACCGGCGAGCTGATCCCCATCCTGGGCGTGTTCGCCGATCAGATCCTGTTCCCGGATTCGAACGCCATCGTCGCGGGCAAGGTGCGCGAGAAGATCCGCGCCGTGGTCGACAACCCCGAGACGGCCGAGCTGCTCGCGCCGAAGGACCACCCTTTCGGCACCAAGCGCCCCTGCCTGGACACCGGCTACTACCAGACCTTCAACCGGCCCAACGTGCGCCTGGTGGACCTGCGCACGAGCCCCATCGCCAGCATCACCGAGACCGGCATTGCCATCGCCGACGCGACGATGGAGTTCGACGCGATCGTCTACGCCACCGGCTTCGACGCCCTGACCGGCGCGATCGTCGCCGTCGACGTGACCGGCCGGGACGGCACCACCCTCAAGCAGAAGTGGGCCGCCGGCCCCATCACCTACCTCGGCCTGATGTCGGTCGGCTTCCCCAACTTCTTCACCATCACCGGGCCGGGCAGCCCGTCGGTGCTGTCCAACATGATGGTCTCCATCGAACAGCATGTCGAATGGGTGAGCGACTGCCTGGTGCGCCTGCGCGCCGACGGCCTGGACACCATCGAGCCCACCCCGGCGGCCGAGGCCGGCTGGATGACGCACAACAACGACTGCGCCGCCATCACCCTGTTCCCGAGCGCCGACTCCTGGTACATGGGCGCCAACGTACCGGGCAAGCCGCGCGTCTTCCTGCCCTACGTGGGCGGCGTGGACGCTTACCGCAAGATCTGCGACGAGGTGGTGGCCCGGGGCGACCTGGGCTTTCGCCGCAGCGGCCCGGCCGGCGAGCGCTGCAACGACGGCGTGGTGCGCCGATTGCAGCCGGATGTGAGCATGGTGCTCGACATGATGGCGGCGATGAACCTGCCCACGTTCGAATCCATGCCCGCCGCGGCCGCGCGAGACTTCCTGGCGCAACTCAATGCCGCCCGCCCACCCGGCCCAGCGGTGGGCGCCAGCGAGGATGGCACGCTTCCCGGCGCCGCCGGCCCGCTGAACTACCGGCTCTACCGCCCGGCCTCGCCCGGCCCGCACCCGGTGGTGCTGTACTTCCACGGCGGCGGCTGGGTGCTCGGCAGCCACGACAGCGACGACCCGCTGTGCCGCGACCTGTGCCAGCGCAGCGGCTGCCTGATCGTCTCGGTCGACTACCGGCATGCCCCTGAGGCCCGCTTCCCGGCAGCGGCCGACGACGGGCTGGCCGCGCTGCGCTGGGTGTCGGCGCACACCGCGGAGTTGGGCGGCGGGCCCGGCGCGGTCGTGCTGGCCGGCTGGAGCGCAGGCGCCAACGTGGCGGCCGTCACCTGTCAGCAGGCGCGCGACGCCGGCGGCCCGGCCATCGCCGGCCAGCTGCTGCTGACCCCGGTGACCGATTGCGACCTGAACACCGCTTCCTATGGCGAGAACGCCGACGGCTACGTTCTGACGGCGCCGCTGATGAAGTGGTTTTGGGACCATTACGCGGACGAAGCCGACCGGGCCAACCCTAAGGCCTCGCCGCTGCGGGCCGCGAACCTGGCCGACCTGCCGCCGGCCTGCGTCGTCACCTGCCAGTTCGATCCGCTGCGCGA
>CAXTDH010000110.1:0-8346 GCA_964242405.1 uncultured Rhizobacter sp.
AACGTGGCCAGGTCCGCGTTCATGGCGCTAGGCTAACCAGGGCGGCGGGTCGAAGCAACCGGCCTCGCGCCGTTTGCTACCAGTGGCACTGCAGCGGTCGTCAGGCGGTTGGCATCAGGTCGACATCGCTGGCGGCGGTGTCCAGGCACAAATCGGTTCAACTCAGGCGCCCGACAGTGCGGCGGTGGACGAGATGAAGGCAAGGCCGGCCGTTGACGTCTCCGTCGACCCGCCGCTCTGAACCGAAATTTTGGTGGGCCCTGAGTGACTCGAACACTCGACCTACGGATTAAGAGTCCGCTGCTCTACCAACTGAGCTAAGAGCCCCACATTCATCATCTCGGCTGGCCGTGGGCCGCCGGTTGTTGCAGTCGTTGGTGGGTTGTGCGGGGCTCGAACCCACGACCAATAGATTAAAAGTCTACTGCTCTACCAACTGAGCTAACAACCCCCGAACAGCCGACGATTATAGCTGGCTGGCAGGTGCGTTCACTGTGACAAAGCGGATTCTAAGGCAAGCGCGGCAGCGACCATGCCGAACGTCGCAGTGACGGTGACCGATGAGCCGTAGCCATGACAGTTCAAGCTGCCGTCAACGGCCGCGCCGATGGCGGCCTCGGGCGCCCTCACCTGTTCGCGCGAAAACACGCAGCGCAAGCCGATGGCGCCGCTGCGCACGGCCGCGCCCTGCTTTCTCAGGCGTTGCCGCAGGGAGGCGAGCAGAGGGTCGTGAGTCACGTCCGCAAGATCGGCGACTTCGACCCCCTGCGGCCGACGCTTGCCGCCCGCCGCGCCGATGACGATGACGGTTCTCAAGGAGGCACTGCCGACGCGAGCGCCGTCACTGCCGTCGGCCTTGCCTTCGCCACCGCCGTCGCCGCCAGCCCCTCCCCACCCCAGCGCCCACCCACCAATTGCCGCTTTGGCCCGTACGTTGTCGCAAGCGTCGATCACCGCATCGACCTGCCCCGTCAACAGCGCCGGCCAGTTGTCGGCGTCGACGAACTCCTCGACGCAGTCGACCTCACACCCCGGATGAATGTCGCGGATCCGATCGGCCAGCGCCGTGACCTTGGCCTGGCCGACGGTCGAGCCGAGCGCCTGCACCTGTCGGTTGACATTCGACTCAGCGACCTGATCCAGGTCGATCAGGATCAGGCCGGCGACACCGCTGCGGGCCAGGGCTTCGGCTACCCATGAGCCGACGCCTCCGAGCCCGACGATCGCGAAGCGCGCCGCACGGATGCGCTCATAACCGACCGCACCGTAGAGCCGGCGCAGGCCACCGAACCGCCTCTCCGCATCGACCGTAATCCAAGGATCGGATGACGACGCGGCAGGCGGATCGGCCAGGTCCATGCGAAGCGCCGATGCCGCCACTTCCAGCGAGCGGGCGCTACTTGAGCGCCGCGATCCGTTCCCGACCGGCCTGCGCCGCCTCGGACTTCGGATAGGCCTTGAGCAAATCTTCGATCGTCTTGCGCGCCGCTTTGGTGTCCCTCAGCTCCGCCTGGCAGTTGGCGATCGCGAGAAGCGCTTCCGGCGCCTTCTCGTTCTCGGGCGCCACCGTCACCAGCGAACGAAACGAAGCGATCGCCTCGCGATACTGCCGCAACCCGTATTGGGCATTGCCGAGCCAGAACAGCGTCGACTGGTTGTAGCCGCTGGTCGGATAGCGTTTGCGAAAGGCCGACAAGGCACCGGCACTCGCCTGAAAATCGCCTTTGCGAATCAGGTCCATCGCCTCTTCGTACTGCCGCTTCTCTTCTGGATCGGCGTTGAACTCACGGCCGCCGACGGCCACCTTCTGCGGCTCGAAACGGCGCAAGCGCTCCTCGACACCGGATTGCAGATCCTTTTGCCTGACCTGCAGGTCGGCGAGGTCGCGCGCCAGCTGTTCGTTCTGACCGCGCAGCTTGGCGTTGTCGCCGCGCAGCAGCTCGAGCTGGTTGTTGAGGTCGAGCAGGCTGCGCCGCAACTGCTCGATCTGCGTGCCGAGGCTGGCCGATTGCTCGGCCTGACGGGCCCGGGACTGCTCGGCCGACTGATCGATCCGTTGCCGCAGGTCGAGGATGGCGCGCCGCGCCTCGTCGTCGTCGAAGATCCCGGCGTGGGCGGGCACAGGAGCGAAGGCGCCGCCGACGCCCAGCAACGCGGCGAACACCGCGATCGAGCAGGCGCGCTGCAGGCGACGCTCGAACGGCACACCGGGCCGACGGCCGGACGGCACTCCTGGCGATTGCCCGATCGGCATCGCCAGCCGACGCACCGCTTCGATCATCGCTCGCACGCTCACCGGTAGGCCAGCTCGGCTCGCCGGTTCTTCGCCCATATCGCTTCCTCATGCCCCTGCACCGCCGGCCGCTCCTTGCCGAAGCTGACCGCCTCGACCTGGGTGTCGCCGGCGCCGAGCAGGGTCAGCGACTTGCTCACCGCTTCGGCCCGCTTCTGGCCGAGCGCCAGGTTGTATTCGCTGCCACCGCGCTCGTCGGTATGGCCCTCGACGGCCAAGTGCTTCTTGCGGTCGGCGACCAGCGCCTTGGCATAGGAATCGATCGTCGGCCGGTACTCGTCCTTCACGGCGAAGCTGTCGAAGTCGAAGTAGATGATCCGCGGCAGGTTCGTGTCGGCACCCGCGGTCGACGCCGTCAGGTCGACCGGCGCGACCTGGCTCTGGCCGCCGCTGCCGGTGGCCACACCGGTGCCGGCGGCTGCGCTCCCGGAGGTGGGGTTGCGCGTCTCCACCGGCGCGTCGTCCAGCTTGACACTGGAGCAACCGGCCATGGCAGCGGCCGCAGCCAGCACGGCGATCGTGGTTTTGATCGAATTCATCGGTACAACCCTTTCATGAAGACTTTGAGAGTGTCCGGCCGCCCACATCGTGCCGACCCGCCGGATTTTCCGCGCCTGGCACACGGCATGCAACGCAAGGGATTGGACGCCGTCGGGTCATCGCCCGCCACGCCCTGGACGGCCACGGGTTTCACCGGCCGAACGGCCCCCACGACGGCTCACGCACATCGACGCCGCTCGAAGCCAGGCGGGCCTTGATGCGACCGTCCAGCGTCGTCGTCATCAGCACATCCCGGCCCTGCGCCTTCGACGCGTAGATGATCAGCTTGCCGTTCGGCGCGAAGCTCGGGTGCTCGTCGTCGCTGGTGTCGGTCAGGCCGACCGGCGAACCACCGCCGCCCGCGACATCCATCGTGAACAACCTGAAGGCGTTGCCCTGGCGCGAAATGTAGGCGAGGGTGCGGCCGTCCGGGCTGATGGCCGGGCTGATGTTGTAGCTGCCGCCGAAGGTGACACGTTCGGCCGCGCCGCCCGCCACCGGCATGCGGTAGATCTGTGGGCTGCCGCCCCGGTCGCTGACGAAGTAGAGGCTGCGGCCGTCGGGCGAGAACGCCGGTTCGGTGTCGATCGCGCTGCTGCTGGTGATGCGCCGGACGTTCTCGCCGTTGCGGCCGATGAGGTAGAGCTGCGAGCCGTTCTCGCGTGACAGCGTCACGGCCAGCGTCTGGCCGTCGGGCGACCAGGCCGGGGCGCTGTTGGAGCCGCGGAAGTTCGCGACCACCCGGCGGGCGCCGGTGGCGGTGTCCTGCGTGTAGACCACCGCCTTCTGCAATTCGAACGACACGTAGGCCAGTTGCTTGCCGTCCGGTGACCAGGCAGGGGAGATGATCGGCTGCGGGCTGTTGAGCGCTGCCTGGCCGCCCTCGCCGTCGGCATCGGCGACGCGCAAGGTGTAGCGGCCCGGTGACCGGGTGACGTAGGCGATGCGGGTCGAGAACACGCCCTTGTCGCCGGTCAGGCGCTCGTAGACATAGTCGGCGATGCGATGCGCCGCCAGCCGCAGGTCGCCGGCGACGACCACCGTGCTCTGGCCGCCGAGCTCGTTGCCCTTGACCACGTCCCACAGCTTGAAGCGGATGTCGAATCGGCCATCGGCCAGCCGGGTGACGGAGCCGGCGACGAGGGCATCGGCGGCCCGGCTGCGCCATTCGCTCATGGCGGGCTGGCTGTTCTCGTCGAGCGTGCCGGGCGCGTCGATGCCGCGAAAAAAGCCGCTGCGCTCCAGGTCGGCGCGGACGATCGCGGAAAGGGAAAGCGACGGCGTGCTGCGCTCTTCATCGCGGAACCTGGCGATCGCGATCGGCAGCTGGGTCGCGCCGACGCCCGAGATCTCGACCCGGAACTGGGCCCGGGCCGGGGCGCCGAACGCAGCCAGGGCAAGCAGAAGCCCCACCGCGACGAGACGCCGCACAGTCCAAGCCCTGAGGTCGAAAAAACGGTGGTCGGGTTTCGGCCAGGTCATGGAGAGACGAGTGTCGCCGGTCGGCGCCGGAATGGGATCGGAGAGAATGACGATCATAGAGGAGCACTCCGATCAGCCCTGTCGATTCGGCCGCAAGGCCCTTCCCGCATCCCTTGCCTGCACGGCCCTCGTTGACGGTCGTGATCGTCGCCAAGAACGAGGCGGCCCACATCGCCGATTGCGTGGCGAGCGCCTCCTTTGCCGACGAGGTGCTGGTGCTCGACTCGGGCAGCAGCGACGGCACGCCCGCGCTCGCGGAACGCGCGGGGGCGCGGGTGGTCGTGACCGACTGGCCGGGCTACGGGCCGCAGGTGGCGCGTGGCCTGGCGCTCGCCAGGACGGAGTGGGTGCTGTCGCTCGATGCCGACGAGCGCATCACGCCTTCGCTGCGGACTGAATTGCTGGCGGTGCTGGCCGCACCTCGCCACGACGGCTACCGGATCCCGCGCCTGTCCGAATTCTGCGGCCGCTTCATCCATCACGGCGGCTGGCGCCCCGACCGCACCCTGCGGCTCGCGCGGCGCGCGGTCGCTGGCTTCACCGATCACCTGCTGCATGCCCACATGACGGTCGACGGTTCGGTCGGCGAGCTGCAGCAGCACCTGGTCCACTACAGCTACCCGAGCCTTCACGACGTGCTCGAAAAACTCGATCGCTACTCGGCCCTGCACGCCCGCGACATGCTGGCGCAAGGCCGTTCGGGCAGCCTGCCGAAGGCTCTGCTGCACGGTGTCTTCGCCTTCTTGAGGACCTATATCGGGCGGCTCGGATTCCTCGATGGCCAGCACGGCCTGATGCTCGCGATCTACAACGCCGAGTACAGCTACTACAAGTACCTCCAGCTGATGTTCCTGCAGCATCCACCGCGCCGGCCGGAGCTGCCGGCGTGATGGCTGGCGCAGCATGACGGATCTGACGGCTCGGACGGCTCCAGCAGCTTCCGCACGGCCGTACGCCCCCGGCGGCCGGCGGTGAGCACCGAGCACGCCGCGCCTGCCAGCCTGGGCGGGTCGCTGCCGCAGCTGCGCCAGCTGCTGCCTTACTTCACCGGCACGCGCTGGGCGTTCCTGCTCTCGGCGGTCGCGGCGGCGGTGTCGGGCGCGAGCGAGGCGGGCGTGATGTGGCTGCTGGTGCCGCTGATCGACGGCGGCTTCCAACGGGTGCCGGTGCGCTGGCTCGCCGAGTTGCCGCACCCGCCGCTCTGGATGATCCCGGTGGCACTGATCGGCCTGTTCGCGCTGCGCGGGCTGGCCGGCTTCGTCGTCGACTACCTGCTCGCCTGGTCGGCCAACCAGGCGACGCTGCGGCTGCGCTCGGCGCTTTTCGGCCGCATCCTCGATGCCGACCCGAAGCTGTTCGGCGAACGTTCGGCGAGCAGCCTGATGAACACCGTCGTCTACGAGATGCTGGCGGGGGTCAACCAATTGGTCGGCGCCGCGCAGACGGTGCTGAAGGACAGCTTCACCGTCGCCGCCCTGCTCGGCTCGCTGCTGCTCGCCAACTGGAAGCTGACGCTTTTCATCGCCGCGCTCGGGCCCATCGTCGGCTACACGATGCGGGTGTTCGGCCGGCGGATGCGCCGGATCACGCGGGAATCGCAAGTCGCCATCGACCGGCTCGGCTACGTGGTCGAAGAGAACGTGCTCGCCTGGCGCATGGTGCGGCTGCACGGCGTGCAGGACGTGCAGCGCCGGCGCTTCGAGCAGTCGAGTTCGGCGCTGCGCCGCCTGCTGATGAAGTCGACAGTCGCCGGCGCCGCGGTCACGCCGGTGACGCAGCTGATGACCGCGTTCGCGCTCGCCGCGATCATCGGCGTGGCGCTCTGGCAGAGCACCACCGGCGGCTCGACACCGGGCACCTTCATCGCCTTCATCACCGGTGCGATCGCCGTCGCGACGCCATTGCGGCGGCTCACCGACGTCTCCGCGCCCATCGCCCGGGGCACGGCATCGATCGAGCGCGGCCTCGGGCTCATTCATACCGCACCGCTCGAGATGGGCGGCGACTACCGGCCGGCGCCGACCGACGGGTCTCCGGCCGGCCGTGCCCGCGGCGAGTTGCGCTTGCGCCAGGTGACGATGCGCTTCGGCGACGCCAGCCACACGCCGGCGCTGCAGGCGATCGACCTCCACATCCGGGCCGGCGAAACGGTCGCGCTGGTCGGCCCGTCGGGCGCCGGCAAGACGACGCTGGTCAACCTGCTGCCACGCTTTCTCGACCCGACCGCGGGCGAGATCACGCTCGACGGCGTGGCGCTGCGCCAATGGATGCTGCCGGCCCTGCGCGAGCAGTTCGCGCTGGTCGGGCAAGAGGTGGTGCTGTTCAACGACAGCATCGGCGCCAACGTCTGCTTCGGCGCGGCCATGGATGCCGCGCGGGCGCAGGCGGCGCTGGCAGCGGCGAACCTCGCCGACTTCGTCGCCGGCCTGCCGCAGGGCATTGCGACCGTCATCGGCCACAACGGCACGCAGCTTTCGGGCGGCCAGCGCCAGCGTCTCGCGATCGCCCGCGCCATCTACAAGGACGCACCCATCCTGATCCTCGACGAGGCCACGTCGGCGCTCGATTCGGAGTCGGAGCGGCTGGTGCAGCAGGCGCTCGAGATGCTGATGCGGGGCCGCACCAGCATCGTCATCGCCCACCGCCTCTCGACCATCGAGCGCGCAGACCGCATCATCGCGCTCGAGGCCGGCCGGGTGGTGGAGCAGGGCAGCCACGAGGCGCTGCTCGCCCGAGGCGGCCTCTATGCCCGGCTGCACGCCTTGCAATTCAGGAGTTGACCAGCCGATGCGCTTTGACCACGACCGCTCGCGCCACCGCAGGTGCAAAATTTGCCCTCGAAAACGAGCCATCGACCATCCACGGGAAAGCACATGCGGAACAAGCTGATAGTGATTGCGGTTCTCCTGGCCACCGGCTGCGGCGGCAACGACGACGACGACGACACGGCGCCCAGCTTCTTCGTTTCGAGTGCCGTCAGTTCGACGGGAAACCTCGGCGGCCTGGCCGGCGCCGACGCCACCTGTCAGGGGCTGGCCACCGCCATCGGCCGCGGGTCGCGGACGTGGCGGGCCTACCTGAGCGCCGAACGGGGTTCGAACGGGCAACCGGTCAACGCACGCGACCGCATCGGCTCCGGCCCCTGGTACAACGCCAACGGCGAATCGATCGCCAAAGACCTTGCCGAGCTCCACGCCCGCACCGGCAACGCCGCGCTCTTCGTCGACGAACGGGGACAGCGAATCAACGGTCAGTGGACGGGGTCGCCGGCGCCCGTCGAGCACGACATCCTGACCGGCTCGTTGGCCGACGGCACGGTGGCCGTCGGGGCGACCTGCACGGATTGGACATCCGCGGCGACCACCGTGACGGCGCAGGTCGGTCACTCCGACGGCCTGGGCCCGAACCAGAACGCGACCCCGCCCCTGTCGTCGTGGAATTCGGCGCATACGGCGCTCAATTGCTCGAACACCGCGCCACGCGGCGGCGCTGGCCGGATCTACTGCTTCGCGCAGTAGGGCCGCCAGGGGTCGTTGCGTCTTCAGCCCGCTGATGAACCAGGATTCGCCTTCAGCCATGGACCTTCCTTCCGCCCCGCCGTCGCCGGGCATTCCGGCATCGACCGTCTCACTCCGCCCGATCAGCCGCTACCCGGTTCCCGAGCTCAAGGACCTGCCCGAGGACATCCGCGTCAAGATCCTAGAAGTCCAGGAAAAGGCCGGCTTCGTGCCGAACGTGTTTCTCGGCTTCGCCCACCGCCCGGCCGAGTTCCGCGCCTTCTTCGCCTACCACGACGCGCTGCTCTTGCGCGAAGGCTCCGGCCTGAGCAAGGGTGAGAAGGAGATGATCATCGTCACGACCAGCGGCGCCAACGGCTGCCTCTACTGCGTCGTGGCGCACGGCGCCATCCTCCGGATCTACGAAAAGAACCCGCTGATCGCCGACCAGCTGGCGGTCAACCACAAGAAGGCCGACATCACGCCGCGGCAGATGGCGATGCTCGACTTCGCGATGAAGGTCTGCAACGACTC
>CAXTDH010000111.1:0-8239 GCA_964242405.1 uncultured Rhizobacter sp.
GACGAAGGCGATCAGGCCCGTCTGGGCGACGGCCAGACCGGTGCCGAGCGCGACCACGCCGACCAGCGCGAGCCGCAGGCGCGGCAGATCGAGGCCCAAGCTCGCGGCGCTGTCCTCGCCCAACGCCAGGGCATCGAGGGCCCGGGCCAGCCGGGTCGCGAGCGGCAGGGCGAGGACCAGGCCGGCGCCGAGCAGGCCGCAGCCGGGCCAACCCAGGTAGGCGGTGCTGCCGAGCAGGAAGGCCTGCTTGCCGCGCAGTGCCTCGGGTGCCGCCGCGGTCAGCAGGTCGCCCGCAGCCGACAACAGCACGCCGACCACCACGCCGGACAACAGCAGCCGGGTCGTCTGGCCCGCGCCTCGGGCCAGCAGCAAGGTCGTCAGCATAGCGAGGCCAGCGCCGCAAAAGGCGGCCCCGGCCAGGCTGACCCGCCCCAGCAGGTGGGCCGTCTCCAGGCTGATCGCGTGGCCGGCGAGCGATCCGGCTGCCAGCATCGCCACCACGCCCAGCGACGCGCCGGACGCGGCACCGAGCAGGTACGGGTCGGCCAGCGGATTGCGAAACAGGCCTTGGGCCGTGGCGCCGGCGAGCCCGAGCAAGGCCCCGGTGAGCCAGGCGCCCAAGGTGCGCGGCAGCCGGATGTCGACGACGACCGCGACCGGCAAGGCTTCGGCGGTGGATGTATCCCCCCAGAGCGCCGTCAGGGCAGACCAACCGTCGGCACCCGTCGCGAGGCCCGCGACCCCGAAGCACAGCGTGGCTGCGCCGAGACCGATTGCCAGCCGGCGTCGGCGGTACGGGGCTTCAGGACGGCTCATCGCGGACTTGTCGAAGGGGCGAGCGGAGTTTTCGCCTTGTCGACGAATCAGGCCGGGCCCGACCGAGAGAGTGTCGAGGCGCGGCTGATTGTAGGCAGCTGCCACCCAAAACCGGGCACCTACAATGACGTCCCGGGGCCAAACCGCACGCACCCCGCGTGCGCCCTCTTGCGGACCGCCATGTCGAAGATCGAAGAACTCGCCGACCGGGTCGAGCGCCTGCTTTTGCGCCACGTCGAGTTGCAACGGACCCATGCATTGCTGGAGCAGCAGGTGACCGCGGTGACGCTCGAGCGCGACAACCTGCGCTCGCGGCTGAACGCGGCGCGCAGCCGTATCGATGCGCTGCTCGACAGACTGCCGGCGGCGCCACCTGCGGCCGATCACGGCGAAGCCGACGGTACCCGGAGCGCTGCATGAAGCAGATGGAGGTCACCATCCTCGGCCAGAGCTACCTGTTGGGATGCCCGGAAGGCGGCGAGGCGGCGTTGCTGGAGGCCGTCGCGAGCGTCGATCGGGAGATGAGCGCCATCCGCAATGGCGGCAAGGTCAAGGCGCGCGAGCGCATTGCCGTCCTCGCAGCGCTCAACCTGGCCTACTCGCTGGCCGGGCGAGCCGCGGCGACCTCTCCGGCGCCATCGTCGTCTGCTTCGTCTGAAACCGATGCGTCCACCATCGACGTCTTGATTCACCGCCTCGACCGGGCGCTCGGCCAGGACGGCCAGTTGCTTTGATCGTCGGAGGTCATGGGCACCGGCTGGCATGCGCCGGGCGCTGGTGGCGACCGTTCGGATCCGTGACCGAAGCGTCGAATCGACTTTCGCGGTGACGGCCTTGTCACCCCCATGGCGGGCAGGCAGTGGCTAGAATGATTTTGTCCGTCGCTTCCGCGTGAGTCTTATATTTCCTTGAACCGATGCTCGAAAGAGCAAGGGCTTGGAACATCGCCTCGCTGGTGTGATCGTCTCGCGTCAGATGAACCCGAAGCCCGGCTGACCTCGCCCACCTGAACTGCCTGGGTTCAGGAATGCGGCTCACGGTTGGCGGCGGACACCCTTCGACCCGGCCCTCGGCTGTCGGCTCTCGCCTCCCTGCCCCCGAAACTCGGCGGTCCGCTTCTGGCACTCCGCTCCAGGCTATCGGCCTCCGACCGCGGCTCCGGCTGGCTAGTGGTCGCTTCGCGGCTCGAAGCGGATGCTCGCCAGGGCGACGTGGTTGCCGCCGCGGCGCCGGGCTTCGGCCAGTGCGGCTTGGGCAGCGCCGAGCAGCGTGTCCTCGGTGTGAGCGGTGTGCGGGAAACTGGCAACCCCCATCGACACCGAGAAGCCGATGTCGCGGCCTTCGAGCACCACGATCTGGGTCGCGCACTGTCGGCGCAGGCCTTCCATGCGCGAATGAGCCGTCGCCAGCCCGACGCCCGAGAGCAGTACCGCGAAGCGGCTTTCGTCGAGGCGACACGACGCATCCATCGCCCGGGTGTTGCCGCGCAGCAAGTTGCCCAGCGTCTGCAGCACCCGAAGGAGGGCTGGCGCACCGAGCGCTTCGGCCGCCCCGCGGAGCGGGTCCAGGGCAATGGCCACGAGCGCGAATTCGCGGTGTTCGCGTGAGGACAGGTCCACCTCGCGGCGGACCTGATCGTCGAAATGGAGCCGGTGGTAGAGCCCGGTCGCGCTGTCGCGCAGCGACTGGTCGAGCAGTTCGCGGCGCTGCTGCTCGGCTGCCGCCTGTTGCTGCTCGAGCTGGGCCAGCGCCTGTTGCAACTGGTGTTCGCATTGACGCTGCCCGGTCGTTTCGCTCCACATACTTAGCAGGTGCCGTGCCGCCGACGCACCGGGTGGCATCAAGGCGGCGCGTACGACGTTGAATTCGCGCCGCGTGCCGGCACGGTCGATGCGCTGCTCGCTCGGCGGGGCGTCATGCACGAGCGCCGATTGTTCGCTGCTCCGAACGACCGCCGCCTGGGGCGACGGCAGCAGATCGGCATCGGTGAGACGTGTGAAATCGGCTGCCGGCCGGCCGAAGACATCCGCCATCACCGGGTTGACGTGCAGATAACGACCAGTCGCGACCTCCTTGACCGAAACTGCCAGGCCCATCCGTTCGAGTGCCCCCAAGAGCGCCGTGGTCAGGGACGACGGTTCCAGCCCGAGCGCAGCGCAAAGCGCCCCCACTTCGTCCGCCGGTGCTGACGTCAACGGCAAATTCGTCATGTAGTCGGGTCCATGGGCTATGTGCGGCGGCGGCGGCACGGCCGGAATATCGCGAGTCGATTGACCTTAGCAAAGCTGCGTCATCTTGGATGTCGGCGAGGACCTTGGCAAGAGTCGATGCAGCGCCATATTAGGGAATAGCACCGGCTTGCAGCGACTTGGCCCTTTGCCGATTGCCGTCGGTGACCCCAGGCGCTGGTGTGACGATTCGCCGGGCCGTCGGGCCTGGAAATTGCGATTCGCATGCACGGAGACACCATGGCAATCGCAACCTACATCAAGGAAATCGGCCGCGGCAAGGAGGGCGCCCGCTCGCTCGACGAGTCACAGGCCCACGACCTGATGTGCCAGGTGCTGGACGGCCGGGTGTCGGACCTCGAGATCGGTGCCTTCGCTCTGGCGATGCGAATCAAGGGGGAATCGGTCGCCGAATTGGCGGGCTTTCTGAAGGCGGCGCACGAGCGGTGCATTCCGGTGCGGCCGACCCGCTCCAGCGTCGTCCTGCCGTCGTACAACGGCGCCCGAAAGCTCCCGAACCTGACCGCCCTGCTCGCCTTGCTGCTGGCGCAAGAAGGGGTGCAGGTGCTGGTGCACGGGCCGATGCGCGATCCGGCCCGGGTCTGCACCGCCGAGATCTTCCGTGACCTGGGCCTGCCGATCGCGGGCAGCAGCGAGGACATCGAAGACGCCTGGGCTCGCCGCGAGCCGGTATTCATCGCCACCGAATTGCTGTGCCCGCCGCTGGCCCGCCTGCTGGACGTTCGTCGGGTGGTCGGTCTGCGCAATTCGGGGCACACCATCGCCAAGCTGCTGGGCCCCTGCTTCGGCCCGCCGTCGCTGCGGGTCGTCAACTACACCCATCCTGAATATGCGGCGCTGCTCACCGAATTTCTGGCCCACACCGGCGCCCACGCGATGCTGATGCGCGGTACCGAGGGCGAGCCGGTCGCCGACCCGCGTCGGGCGCCGCGACTCGACGTCTTCGTGGGCGGCATGTTGCGCGCCGAGCTGGCACGCCCGGCCCACGAGGGCGTGCTGACGGAGCTGCCGGTGCTGCCCCGCAACCATGATGCGGCCACCACCGCCGTCTATATCCAGTCGGTCGTCAGCGGCGAGAAACCGGCGCCGGCGCCGCTCAGCCAGCAGGTCGATTGCCTGATCCGCACGCTGCAGGCGCTCGACGGGTCGAGCGGGCAGGCGGGCTTGGCGCAAACGGCTGGCGGCGCGGCCTGAGGGTGGTCGAAACCGATTTCGACGTCGTCGTCATCGGCGCCGGTGCGGCCGGCCTGCAATGCGCCGCCATTGCCGGGCAGCGCGGATTGAAGGTGCTGCTGATCGACCATGCGAGCAAGCTGGCGGAGAAGATCCGAATTTCCGGCGGTGGCCGTTGCAACTTCACCAACCGGGACACCGCACCGGCCCACTTTCTTTCCGAGAACCCCGACTTCTGCCGTTCGGCGTTGGCTCGCTACACGCCGCAGGATTTCATCGACCTGCTCGATCGGCACCGTATCAGCTGGCACGAGAAGCACAAGGGCCAGCTGTTCTGCGACGACAGCAGCGAGGCGATCATCGCGGTGCTGCGGCAGGAAGCGGCCCAGGGCGGGGTCTCGCTCTGGCACCCGTGCAACGTCGCCGAGGTTCGACGTGGGGCCGACGGCCGCTACGCGCTCGCCACCGACCGTGGGAACGTCCGCACCCGTCGACTCGTGATCGCGACCGGCGGGCTTTCGATCCCGAAGATCGGCGCGACCGACTTCGGCTACCGCATCGCCCGCCAGTTCGGCCACCGCATCGTTCCGACCCGACCGGCGCTCGTCCCGCTGACCTTCGATCCGGTGGGCTGGGCGCCGTTCGCCGCACTTTCCGGCCTGGCACTCGAAGTCACCCTATCGACCGGCACCGGCCGCCAGCGTGTCGAGTTCGTCGAAGACCTGTTGTTCACCCACCGGGGCCTGAGCGGCCCTGCCGTGCTGCAGATCTCGAGCTACTGGCAACCGGGCCAACCGGTGGCGCTCGACCTCGCACCGGGGCGAAACATCGAATCCGAGTTGGCCGAGGCCCGGCGGCGGTCGCGACGGCAGTTGGCCAACGAGCTGGCCGAGCTCCTGCCCCGTCGCCTGGCCGACGCCTGGCTCGCCGACACGCCGCAACTGGCGCGGCGGTCGATGGCGGAACAGGCCGGAGCCGACCTGGCGGCTCTGGCGGCGAGGCTGCAGCACTGGGAGCTCAAACCGCAGGGAACCGAGGGCTACCGCAAGGCCGAGGTGACTGCGGGCGGCGTCGACACCCGCGAGCTCAGCTCGCAGACGATGGAGAGCCGGCTCTCGCCCGGCCTGCACTTCATCGGCGAGGTGGTCGACGTGACCGGCTGGCTCGGCGGCTACAACTTCCAGTGGGCGTGGGCCAGCGCTGCCGCATGCGCGATGGCCTCGGGCAGGCCCTGACGGCCGGTGCGTCTGGTAGCGTTGCAACGGCCTTTGCGAGGCACTACAATCTCGCCTTTTACCGAAAACCCGAGCCCAGGCCCCACTTTTACATGACTACGATTCGCGTCAAAGAAAACGAGCCATTCGACGTGGCTTTGCGCCGCTTCAAGCGCACCATCGAAAAGCTCGGCCTGTTGACCGACCTTCGTGCCCGGGAGTTCTATGAGAAGCCGACGGCCGAGCGCAAGCGCAAGAAGGCGGCAGCAGTCAAGCGCCACTTCAAGCGCGTTCGCAGCATGCAGCTGCCCAAGAAGCTGTTCTGACGTTGGTCTGACGGTCCGCTGATTCGAAACCGGTCAGGGTCGAACCAGAGCGCAAGCCCGCAATTCGCGGGCTTGGTCGTTTTTGACTGCCGGGTTATGCCAGCACCCTACTCGTACTCGCAGGAATCAAGATGACGTTGAAAGACCGGATCACCGACGACATGAAGGCCGCCATGCGGGCCAAAGACGCCGCTCGCCTGCTGACGATTCGTGGCCTGCTCGCCGCCTGCAAGCAGCGTGAGGTCGACGAACGGATCGAACTCGACGACGCCGCGGTCACCGCCATCATCGACAAGCTGGTCAAGCAGCGCAAGGACTCGATCGCCCCATTCACGGCCGGCAATCGTCCGGACCTCGTCGACAAGGAAACGGCTGAACTGCAGGTGCTCGAGGCCTATCTGCCGCAGCGCCTGGATGCGAGCGAAATTGCGTCGCAAGTCGCGACCATCGTCGCCGAGTTGGGCGCATCCGGCCCGGGTGACATGGGCAAGGTGATGGCGGCGGTCAAGACGCGGCTGGCCGGCAAGGCGGACATGAGTGCCGTGTCGACAGCGGTGAAAAAGGCGCTGGCGCCATGAGCGGCACGCCGACCGTCTACACCTTGAGCGCCGACGTCTGCGTCGCGCCGCAGTTGGATCCTGCGGCCATGGCCTGGGTCGCGGCCAACGGGTTCAAGAGCGTCATCAACAACCGCCCGGACTTCGAAGGCGGGCCGGACCAGCCGACGAATGCGGCGATCGAGGCCGCGGCGCTGGCGGCCGGGTTGCGCTATATGTTTCTGCCGGTCGCAGGCAACTTCCAGACGCCCGCGCAAATCGCCCGCTTCGGCGAGTTGCTGCGCGAGCTGCCGGCACCGGTGCTGGCCTTCTGCCGCACCGGGACGCGGTCCGCCAAGCTGTACCAGGCGGCCACTGACGCTGGGGCGGGCGGCTAGACGCCTGAGCCGACGGGCCGGCAGCCGTCCACGCCGCCGCTCGCATCAGCTCCCGGCAATCTTCATCCGGTCGAGCAGCACCGAGCCGATGGTCTTGTTGCCCATTGTGTAAGTATCCGCACCGACCGCGACGATGCCCTTGAGCATGTCGCGCAGGTTGCCGGCGATGGTGATCTCGTGCACGGGGTACTTGAGGCGTCCGCCTTCCACCCAGAAACCGGCGGCGCCTCGGGAATAGTCGCCGGTGACGTAGTTGACGCCCTGGCCCATCAGCTCGATCACGAACAGGCCGCGGTCGAGCTTGCGGAGCATCGCCTGCAGGTCATCCCCCGGCTCGGTCAGGCGACTGGCCAGTTCCAGGTTCTGCGAGCCGCCGGCATGGCCGGTCGTCTTCATGCCGAGCTTGCGGGCGGAATAGGTCGACAGGAAGTAGCCCTGCACCACGCCCTGGCTGACGACATCGCGTGGCCGCGTCAGCACGCCTTCATCGTCGAAGGGCGCGCTGCCCTTGCCGCGCGGCAGGTGCGGGTCTTCGTGAATGTGGATGTGATCGGGCAGCACCTGCTGGCCGAGGCTGTCCTGCAGGAAGGTCGACTTGCGGTACAGCGCACCGCCGCTGGTCGCCTGGACATACGCGCCGAGCAGGCCGGCCGCGAGCGACGACTCGAACAGCACCGGCACTTCGCAGGTCTTGATCTTGCGCGACTTGAGCCGTGAGAGCGCGCGTTCCGCCGCATAGCGCCCAACCGCCTCCGGCGCCGCCAGGTCGTCGGGCGCTCGCATCGAGCTGTACCAGGCGTCGCGCTGCATGTCGTCGCCACCACGGCCGGGCAGCGAGGCGATCGGCGCGACGGACAGCGAATGCCGCGAACTGGCGTAACCGCCGCTGAAACCGCGGCTGTTGCCCGAGTAGAAGTGCGATTGTTGCGCCGACACGCCGGCACCTTCGGAATTGGTGATGCGCCGGTCGACCTCGAGCGCCGCCTGTTCGCAGCGCAGCGCCAGGGCGGCGGCGCGCTCGGCATCGATGTCCCAGGGGTGGAACAGGTCGAGATCCTGCAGGGCCGCGTCGCCGAGCGCCATGTCGGCTTCCTCGGGCAGGCCGGCGGCGACATCCTCGGCGGTGAACCGGGCGATGTCGTGCGCCGCCCGCACCGTCTGCTCGAGCGCGGCACGGGAGAAGTCGGAGGTGTTGGCATTGCCGCGCCGCTGGCCGACGTAGACCGTGATGCCGAGCGACTTGTCGCGGTTGCGTTCGACGTTCTCGATCTCGCCCTTGCGCACCGACACCGACAGGCCGACGCCCTCCGACACTTCTGCGGACGCGTCGGTCGCGCCGATCGACCGGGCGAAGCTCAGCGCGTCTTCGACCTGTTGCTGGAATTGCTCGCGGCTGAAGGCGAACCCGGCGGGCGGCAACGGGTGGCTGGGGGCGGAACGGGGCATGGGCAGGATCGGTCCGAAGGCCGGGTGGGAGGAAAAGCGGCGCGGCGCCCCTCCAGTGCCGGAACGGTCGGGAGGGGCGAC
>CAXTDH010000112.1:0-8231 GCA_964242405.1 uncultured Rhizobacter sp.
GCAACATCGCCATCATCGCCCACGTCGACCATGGCAAGACCACGCTCGTCGACCAACTGCTGCGCCAGAGCGGCACCTTCCGCGAGAACGAAAAGGTGGCAGAGCGGGTGATGGACAGCAACGACCTGGAGAAGGAACGCGGCATCACCATCCTCTCGAAGAACTGCGCGGTCGAATGGAAGGGCACCCACGTCAACATCGTCGACACCCCCGGTCACGCCGACTTCGGCGGCGAAGTCGAACGGGTGCTGTCGATGGTCGACTCGGTGCTGCTGCTGGTCGATGCCGTCGAAGGGCCGATGCCGCAGACCCGGTTCGTCACCAAAAAGGCGCTGGCGCTCGGCCTGAACCCGATCGTGGTCGTCAACAAGGTCGACCGCCCGGGTGCCAGGCCGGACTACGTCATCAACGCCACCTTCGACCTGTTCGACAAGCTGGGCGCGACCGAGGCGCAGCTCGACTTTCCGGTCATCTACGCCTCGGGCCTGAACGGCTGGGCGACGCTCACCCAGGCCGAGCACGGCAAATATGACGGCGTCGATCTTTCGCCGATGTTCGATGCGATTCTTCAGCACGTGCCGGCGCACGAAGGCGCACCCGACGACCCGCTGCAATTGCAGATCTGCTCGCTCGACTATTCGAGCTATGTCGGCCGGATCGGCATCGGCCGGGTCAACCAGGGCACCTTGAAGCCGATGCAGGAGGTCGCGATCTACAGTGGCCCGGACAGCACGCCGATCAAGGGCCGCGTCAACCAGGTGCTGAAGTTCGAGGGCCTGGAGCGCAAGCAGGCGACCGAGGCCGGCCCCGGCGACATCGTGCTGATCAACGGCATCGAGGGCATCGGCATCGGTGTGACGCTCACGGACATCGAGCGGCCGTTGCCGCTGCCGATGCTCAAGGTCGACGAGCCGACGCTGACGATGAACTTCTGCGTCAACAACTCGCCGCTCGCCGGCCGCGAAGGCAAGTTCGTCACCAGCCGGCAGATCCGCGACCGGCTCGACCGGGAGCTGCAATCGAACGTGGCGCTGCGCGTGACCGACACCGACGAGGACGGCATCTTCGAGGTGATGGGCCGGGGCGAGTTGCACCTGACGATCCTGCTCGAAACCATGCGCCGCGAGGGCTATGAGCTGGCGGTGTCCAAGCCGCGGGTCGTCTTCCACATGGTCGACGGCGAGCGCCACGAGCCGATCGAGCAAGTGACCGCCGATGTGGAAGATCAGCACCAGGGCGCCGTGATGCAGGCGCTCGGCGAACGCCGTGCCGAGCTCGTCAACATGGAGCCCGACGGCATGGGCCGGGTTCGGCTCGAGTACAAGATCCCGGCTCGCGGCCTGATCGGCTTCTCGAACGAATTCATGAACCTGACCCGCGGCACCGGCCTGATCAGCAACATCTTCGACAGCTACGAGCCCTACAAGGGCGAGATCGAAGGGCGCAAGAACGGCGTGCTGATCAGCCAGGACGACGGCGAAGCCGTGACCTATTCGCTCGGCAAGCTCGACGACCGGGGCCGCATGTTCGTCAAGGCCGGCGACCCGCTCTACGAAGGCATGATCATCGGCATCCACTCGCGCGACAACGACTTGGTCGTGAACGCGGTGCGCGGCAAGCAGCTGACCAACTTCCGCGTCTCCGGCAAGGAGGACGCGATCAAGATCACGCCGCCGATCCAGCTGACGCTCGAATACGCGGTCGAGTTCATCGCCGACGACGAGCTGGTCGAGATCACGCCGAAATCGATCCGGATCAGGAAGCGCTTCCTGAAGGAACACGACCGCAAGAAGGCATCGCGCGAGACGGCTTGAACCGCGATCGGCGCGCGGCGTTACAGCGCGCCGGGGTCATCGGCACTACAACCGGTCGTAGTGCCGATGAATGCTCGCCTCCTGCTCACCCGTCGGCAAGGCGGAAGGATCGAAAGCAGGCGCGGCCTTCACCGACTCGCGGCTGAGGTCGACGGTGACCGTCGCATCCTCCCAGTTGACGGCACCGATCCACTGCGGGGCGATCAGCACTTTCTGCCCGGGCCACCAATTGCGGGTGTCGACGACCAAGTAGCGCAGCGCCCAGCTGCGGTCGTCGACGAGGTAGCCGGCGACGTGCCCGATCTCGCCGTCGCTGGCCTTCAGGTGGTAGCCGACGACGTTCGCGCAGGAGCGCAGGTGCGGGTCGTCGTGCGCATGCCGACGCGCATTGGCCTCCGCCAGCGCCGTCTGGGTTTGCGGATCGACCAAGGCCGGCTCCGACAGGTAACCCATGCCGCTCAACATGCCGGGAAATGGCTCGCCGCCCCACAACCCGGCACCACCCCAATAGACGGGGTAGCCGTAGTAGGCGAGGTAGTCGGTCTCGTGCTGCCGCGAAACCGGTTGGTCGGTGTCGATGTCCGGGCTGTTGGCGACCTGTTCACGGGTGATCGTGACCGGAATCACGTTGCCGACAGGGTCTGGAACGCCGATCGAAAGCGGTGTGACCAGCACCTTGCGGCTGTGCAGCCAGGTGCCGGTTTCGACGACCAGGTAGCGGATGGCCCAGTGCTCGTCGTCGAAGTAGAAGTCGTTGACGATGCCGAACTCACCGTCGACCGCGCGAATCGAAGCACCCTGAAGGTCTGCGAGATGAATCAGCATGCCGATGCCCCCCAGCCGCGCCTGCACCAGCGGCGCTTGCGCGTCGAGTGTCGCCACGGCCGATGGGCGCGTCTGTCGGTTCGCAGACAGGCTGCGGGTCAGCCGGGTCCGACAGCGACGCGGCCCGGGGCCGACTGGCGAAAAACCGGTCGCCAGGGCATGATTGTTGCGAGAACAGCCGCCTACGCGGCGCACAACCCAGGCTCATCATGCTCATCGACATCGGCTACGACATCGAACTCTCGCTCTCTTCTCCGACGGCCTTGATCTACCTGTTGCGAGTGCACCCGAGCAGGGAGCACGATCTGCAAGGGCCCGAGAACCTCAGCATCTGGCCACAACTGCCGACGACCGAGTATTTCGACGCCTTCAACAACCGTTGCGGGCGCATTCAGGTGCCGTCCCATGTGTCCTCCGTCCGCCTGACCAACTCCGCCCGCATCTACGACAGCGGCTTGCCGGACATCGTCAACTACGGCGCCTATCAATATGCGCCCCAGGAGCTCCCCCCCGAGGTGCTCCAGTTCCTGCTGCCGAGCCGCTACTGCGAGGTCGACAGCGAACTGCTGGGTTTTGCGTGGTCGAATTTCGGCAACCCGCCGCTCGGTTGGGGCCGCGTCCAGGCGATCTGCAACTTCGTCAATGGCCGGATCCGCTTCGACTACAACAACGCCCGTTCGAACCGCAGCGCCTTGCAAGGCTTCCAGGAACAGACCGGCGTCTGCCGTGATTTCGCCCATCTGGCCGTGACGCTGTGCCGCTGCATGAACATCCCGGCCCGCTACGTGACCGGTTACCTCGGCGATATCGGCATCCCACCCGTGCGCTACCCGATGGATTTCAGCGCCTGGTTCGAAGTCTATCTGGGCGGTCAGTGGTATACCTTCGACGCCCGCCACAACACCCCGCGAATCGGTCGCGTCGTCATGGCCCGTGGCCGGGACGCCGGCGACGTCCCCATCACCATGACCTTCGGCCCGAATTCGTTGAACCGCTTTCAAGTCGTCACCGACGAGGTGACCTGAGAGGTCGACCGAGACAAGAGCAGTGACCTATTGCGTGGGAGTGAAGCTCGAAGAAGGCTTGGTGTTCGGTTCGGACTCGCGGACGCACGCCGGCGTCGACAACTACGCCAAGTTCTGCAAGATGACGGTGTTCGAGCAGCCGGGCGAGCGGATCCTGGTCATGCTGAGCTCGGGCAGCCTCGCCGGCACGCAGGCGGTGATCGGCCTGTTGCGGCGCCGCATCGAATCCGCGGGTGTGCATATCTGCAACGCGCCGACGCTCTTCGACGTCGCCAATTTGGTGTCGGATGCGATGCGCGACATCGACCGCCGTGACACGCCGCACATGGCGGCGCAACAGTTCAATGCCTCCTTCATCCTCGGCGGCCAGATCAGGGGCCGGCCGATGCAGCTCTTCCGGCTGTACGCGGAGGGCAATTTCATCGAGGCGGGCGTCGACACACCGTTCCTGCAGACGGGTGAAGCCAAGTACGGCAAACCGATCATCGACCGCGTCATCTCGCCGACGACATCGATGGCCGATGCGGTGAAGTGCGTTCTGATCTCGTTCGACTCGACGATGCGCAGCAACCTGTCGGTCGGCATGCCGATCGACCTGCTGTGCTATGAGCGCGACAGCCTGCAGATCCGCATGCGGCACCGCTTCGAGCACGACGATGCGCATTTTCGCGAGCTGCACCAGCGATGGAAGGCGGGCACACGGCGGGTGTTCGCGGAGTTGCCCGAGATGCGCTGGGAGGATATTCCGGCTCCGACACCGGCACCGGCACCGGGCGTGACCCTGGCACCGCCACCACCGGCACTAGCACCGCCCACGCCGCTGCCGACGCCGGGCGCGATGCCGGGAGCAACGCCAGGAGCGACACCAGAGAAGACCGTCGCGCCGGCCGGCTGAGGTCGCTTCAGGTCGGTCAGGCTGCCGGCCCGACCACCTGCCGCAACCGTCGCCGCAGCGCCTCGACTTCTTCAATCAGATCGGCCGCCAACGCGGCCAGCTCGGGGTTGGCGTCGAAGTCACGCTCGAGCGCTGCCAGACGGCGGGCGCGCATCAGGTCCGAGCTGTGGAAGCGCAGCCCGACGCCAGTGCTCACCTGCAGCGTCGTCGTCGTGGCACCGAGCAGGCCCGATTGCACCCGTTCGACGACCCAGGTCGTCTGCACCGCGCAGGCGCGCGCCAGTTCTTCGGCGGTCAGTGCGTCTTCTTCGAGCGGCACCGCAGTCATCGGCTTCATCGTCTTCAATCTCCCATGCCGGCGCGCGGGTCGAAGGCCAGTTCGCTCGCCATCGTCTGAAAGAGGGCCCGGGACTTGTCGCTGGGCGGCGGCAGGACCAGTTCCATTTCGAGGTAGAGGTCGCCGGGCGGCTCGCCCGGGATGCCACGCCCGCGCAGCCGCAGCTTGCGGCCGCCTCGGGAGTTGGCGGGCACCGTCACCTTGACGCTGCCCGACGGCGTCGGGATGTCGATGTCGGCGCCGAGTGCTGCTTCCCACGGGGCGACCGGCAGCGTCTGCGTCACATCCCGGCCGTCGATGCGAAACCGCGGATCCGCCTCGAAGCCGATCTCGAGGTAGAGGTCACCGGCCGGTGCGCCGCCGTAGCCGGGGCTGCCTTGTCCGGTCAAACGGATCTGCTGGCCCTCGCGAACGCCCTTCGGGATGCGGACCTGGAGCGTGCGCTCCTGCAGCGCGACCCGGCCAGCCGCATCGAGACGAGGCGCCCGAAGGCCGATGTCCCGATTCGCACCTTCGTAGCTGTCTCGAAGGGCGATGACGATCTTGGCGTGATGATCCTCACCGCCGGTCTGCGGCTCGCTCCGGCCTGGCGTTGCCCGCGCCCGCGCCGCCTGGCCGGCCTGGCCGAACAGGTTGGCGAAGAAGTCGCTGAACTCTTCGCCGCCATGCGGTGCACCCCGGTACTCGAACCCCTGGTCCCAGTTCGGCGGCGGCTGGAAGTTGTCGCCCCCACCACCGCCCCGCGAACCGGCCGCGCGGCGCGCACTCAACTGGTCGTACGCCGCTCGCTTCTCGACATCGGACAGCACGGTGTTGGCCTCGTTGAGTTCCGACATCTTGGCCTGCGCATCCGGCTCCTTGCTGAGGTCCGGGTGGTACTTCCGGGCGAGCTTTCGGAATGCCTTCTTGATGTCCTCAGCGGTTGCCGTCTTCTCGACACCCAGCGTCTTGTAGTAGTCCTTGAACTCCATGCAGGCAACTCCGAAAGCAGGTTGCAGGTTAACGCAGCGCTGCTCGGACGTCTGTCAGGACGAACGTTCAGGATTCGAGGCGGACGACGCCGGCAAGCGCAAGGCCAGTGTGCGGCAAGTCGTAGTCGGTGACCAGCAGCGCACGCCCCGGGTCCAGCGAAAAAGCAGCCACTGCCGCCACGAGGTAGCGCGCGGACGCCTCGTCGAGCGCCGCGTCGGGCTGATCGAGCAAGGTGACCGGCGCGCCGGCGGCGAGGCTCGCCGCCATGAACACTTTGCGCCGGCTGCCGGTCGAGAGCTGATAGAGCGGTTTGGCGAGGTGGGGCATGAGGCCGAAGCCGGCCAGATGGCGCTTCAGCACTTCCGCGTCGAACGCCGGGCGAATCGTGCGCAGATGGTCGAACAGCGCCAGCGGGCTGATGGCGTCGAAGGCGACGCTCTGCGGATCGCACCAGGCGACTTCCGGGCGGGTGCTGCCGTCAGCGGGCGACAAGACGCCACCGATGCGAAACAAGCCGGTCTCGGCCTCGAGTTCACCGGCAATCAACTTCATCAAGCTCGTCTTGCCGCTGCCATCGCCGCCCACGATCCAGGTGACGCCGGCCGCGAACGCCGCCGACCAGTCGACGAACAGCGGCCGCTCCGGATAGCCGAAGGTCAGCGCCTCGATGCTCAGAACGGCGCTCGTCATTCCCGGGCAGCGCTCGTCTTGTCAGGAAGGCCTCGTGACGCCAGGACGGCGCCCGCCGGCCGGTTGATCCGGCGCAGCGGCACCGCCACGCTCCGGGCGCGCAACTGGCCGCAGCCGGCGGCGACGTCCTGGCCCGCGGACTGGCGGATCTTGGTCAGCACGCCGCGTCTGCGCAACTGTCTTGCCATGGCGGCCATGCGGTCGGCTGACGGACGGCGGAAGTCGAGCCCTTCGATGCGGTTGTACGGAATCATGTTGAGGCAGGCGTATTTGCCGGCGAGCAAGCGTACGAGACCTTCAACCTCTTCCTCGGTATCGTTCACCCCGTCGATCAGCGTCCACTGATATTGAACCGGATGGCCGGTCGATGCGGCATAACCTTCGCCGAGCTCGACCAGTTCGTCCGGGCCGATGTGCGGCGCCCGGGGCAGCAGTTCGGCGCGCAGCTCGGCGCGGGTCGAGTGCAAGGAAAGCGCCAACGCCGGCTTGACCCGACCCATCGGCAGGCGCTCGAACACCCGCCGGTCACCCACCGTCGAAAACACCAGGCGCTTGTGGCCGATGTTGCCTTCGCGGCCGAGCAGGTCGATCGCCTCGAGCACGCTGTCCAGGTTGTGCGCCGGCTCGCCCATGCCCATGAACACGACCTTGGTTACCGCCCGGAGGCCTCGCGCCAGCGCTACCTGGGCGACGATCTCGGCGCTCCCGAGCTGGCGCACGAGACCGCCACGGCCGGTCATGCAGAACACGCAAGCGACGGCGCAACCGACCTGGCTGGAGACGCACAAACCGCCGCGGGGCAGCAGCACGGCCTCGACCGTCTGCCCGTCGTTCAGGCCCACCAGCAGCCGGCACGAACCGTCGGCAGCGGGGTGTGCGGACTGCAGCACGGCGAGGCCGTCCAGACGGCCCTGCAGCGCCGGCAACCCGACGCGCAGCGCTCTGGGCATGAAATCCTCGAGCCGGCGCTTGCCGCTGTCCTGCGGCAGGCCGTTCGACCAGAGACGCAGGACCCGCTGTTCGTGGCCGGGCTTGGCACCGAGTTCGCGCAGCGCCTGACGAACCGATTCCAGGCGGGTCGGGGCAGGGAGGGTCATCGAAGCGGAATCCGGTCAGCCGTTGTGCCGCGATTGTCCATGAGGGCGACAATCCGCCGGCAGATCACCCCTACCATCGATCCGTTCGCCCCTGTCTTGTCGCCCCCTGTTTCCGTTCATCGCTGGTTCTTGCGCCGCCGCGAGGTCTGGTTGCCGACCGTCTGGGGTTGGCTGGCGATCCTGCTGATCCTCGTTGCGGCAACGCTGCTGTTGGGGCGATCGGCCAATCGCTGGTTGTCGGTCGACGAGCCGGCGCGCGGCGCCGATGGTGGCCGTGCGGGTACGCTCGTCGTCGAAGGATGGATGGGGCCGCACGATCTCGACGAGGCGGCCGAAGCCTTCAGGCGTGGCGGCTATCGACGCCTGCTGACGACCGGAGGGCCGACCTACGAGTGGGCCGATCTTCAGGGCTTTCCGACTTATGCCGACCGGGCTGCCGACTATCTGCTCCATCACGGCATCGCCGCCGACCGTCTGGTCGCGGTGCCGGCACCTGCTTCTGCGCAGGACCGGACCTTCCTGAGCGCCGTCATGGTGCGCGACTGGGCGGCACGAACGGGCACCCGTCTGGATGCG
>CAXTDH010000113.1:0-8229 GCA_964242405.1 uncultured Rhizobacter sp.
CCCATGAAGCGGCCCCAGGCGCCGCGGTAGCTCTCCGTCCAGGCGCTCCAGGCGGCGTCGTCGACCGAATGGGTGGGTGAGCCGAGCGCCAGCAGCACCACCAGCATCGCCTCGTTGTAACCTAGCCAGTCGTGCGGGATGAAGCCCTTCTCGGCGCTCCAGCCCATGCTGATCAGCTGGCCGCGCACCTGCGCCCACTTCCAGTCGACCCGCCAGTAGATCTGGTCGACCGCGGCCCGGATCTCGGCCTCGTCAGGGTGCGCCTTGTCGAAATAGGCCTGGGCATGCAGCATGCCGCCGAGCAGCAGGGCGGTGTCGACGGTCGAGAGCTCGGACTTGCCGGCCCGAAGACCGGTCTTCATGTCGAGGAAGTGATAGAAAAAGCCTTTGTACCCGGTCATGCCGCGCGGCTGTGCGCCTTGCGGCGCATTGCGGAAGAAGCGCACGGTTGCGAGCGTCCGGTCACGGGCCTGCTCACGACTGATGAAGCCACGATCGGCACCGATCACGTAGGCCGTCAGCGCGAAGCCGACGGCGGCGATGCTCGAGGCCGAGGGCGTCGGGAAGCGGTCGGGCACCAGGCCGTTGGCCGGGTTGGCGGTGTTCCAGAAGAAGTCGAAGGTGCGCCGTTCGATGTCGTCGAAGAGCGGCGGCAGGCCGGTGTGCGTCAACTGGTCCGGCGGCTCGATCGGCAGGGAAGCGACCGAGGCTTCATCGGCCGCCCGGGTGTCGTAGACGGGGCTGCGAAGGAAGCTTTGGCATCCGGCGAGAAAGGCCGAGGCGCCGCCAGCCGCCAGCAATCGGCGCCGTCGCAGGCGCGGGCCGGCAGCGACTGCCGGGGTCGCGGTCGCGGTCGCGGCCGGCGGCTCGATCGCGGATAGTCGCGCGGCTGCAGGCACGGGCTCCGGCAGGTCGCGGGCAGGCGGGTTGTCGATGAAGAGGGTCATGAGGGGGTCGATCGGTTTGCCTGTCGCCCGAAGGAGCGATCAGGCCTCGTCCAGGGCGGCGCCGTGGCTGGTGATCACCGCGGCGTAGAACCGGGCGCTTTCCTTCCAGGTCCGCTCGAGCGTCTCGAAATTCACATGGACGATGCCGAAGCGCTTCGAAAAGCCCAGCGACCACTCGAGGTTGTCCATGAGCGACCAGGCGTAGTAGCCGCGCAGGTCGACGCCCTGCGTGATCGCCGCATGGATCGCCTTCAGGTGGCTGCGGAAATACGCCACGCGCAACGGGTCTTCGACCTTGCCGCCTTCCGCCGTCGGCGGATCGAAGAAAGAGGCGCCGTTCTCGGTCACGTACTGCGGGATGTCGCCGTACTGCTGCCGGATCCAGACCAGCGTGTCGGTGAGGCCCTGCGGGTAGACCTCCCAGCCGGTCTCGGTGTAGGTCGCCTGCTTCTGCCGGACCGGCGAGGCCCGAAGCGGGTACTGCGCCTCGTCGTGCCGGACGACGTTGCGGGTGTAGTAGTTGATGCCAAGAAAGTCGATCTTCTGGCCGATCAGCTCGAAATCGGCGGCCGGCCAGTCAGGCCAGGCGTCGCCGAAGATCTCCCGCATCTCGGCCGGGTAGCGGCCGTGGAACACCGGGTCGAGGTACTGGCGGTTCATGTAGGCCTCGGCGCGGCGGGTCGCGGCCAGGTCCTCAGGTTTGTCGGAGGCCGGGTACTTGGGCTCGATGTTCACGACCAGCCCGACCTCGTGCCGGCCGACCGCCCGGTAGGCCTTGACAGCCGCCCCGTGGGCCCGCAGCAGGTGGTGCGAGGCGATCGGCGCTTCGTATTTGTTGCGGTGCCCGGGGGCGAGGGCGCCGTGCAGGTAGCCGCCGTCGGTCACCACCCAGGGCTCGTTGAGCGTGGCCCAGCGTTTGACGCGGCCGTCGAGCCGCTGATACACCACGGTCGCGTAGTCGGCGAACCAGTCGGCGATGTCCGGGTTCAGCCAGCCGCCCCGGTCGTCGAGCGCGGCCGGCAAGTCCCAGTGGTAGAGCGTGGCCATCGGCTCGATGCCGTGCGCCAGCAAGGTGTCGACGAGCCGCTCGTAGAAGTCGAGGCCGCCCGGATTGACGCGGCCGCGGCCCTCCGGCAGCACCCGCGCCCAGGCGATGCTGAAGCGGTAGGAGGTGAGGCCCAGGCGCTTCATCATCGCCACGTCGTCGGCCATGCGCTGGTAGTGGTCGCAGGCGATGTCGCCGGTGTCGCCGTCCTTCACCAGGCCGGGCGTGCGCACGAAGCGGTGCCAGATGCTGGGGCCGGCACCGTCGGCGAGCGGCGACCCTTCGATCTGGTAGGCCGAAGTGGCCGCGCCCCAGAGAAAGGAGTCGGGGAATCGGGTGCCGCTGTTCAAGGGAAATCGCTCCTCGTGCATGAAAGGGTTATCGGTACGGCCCGAGGGCGACGAAGCCTGCAGATTACAACTGCTTGCAAAGGCTTCGGGAAACGAAAGTCACCGACAAATCACGGCCGGTCGGTTGCCGAGGCTCGATCATCCCGACCTGGACGGATTCAACGAGGGGCGGCAACCCCGTCGTCGAATCTGCTGCCCGGCATCAGCGACCGGCCCTGCAGGAACAGCCGGGCCGGCAGGCGCTTGCCGCCGGACCGCTGCAGCTCGGTCAGGCTCAACGCTCCTTCGCCGCACGCAACTCGGATGCCCGCGTCGTCGATCGTCAACACGACGCCAGGCACTCCTTCGCCGGTTGCCGGCACTGCCTTCCAGATCTTGAGCGTCTCGCCGTCGAGCGCCGCCGTGGTGCCGGGGAATGGGTCGAAGGCGCGGATCCGGCGTTCGATGCGCACGGCGGGCTGCTGCCAGTCGATCGCGGCCTCCGCCTTGTCGACCTTGTGGGCGTAGGTTACGCCTTCGGCCGGTTGGGGGGTGGCGACCATCACCCCACGGCCGGCGAGCGCCAGCGCTTCGACGATCATCCGCCCGCCCAGCGGCGCGAGCCGGTCGTGCAGGCTGCCGGTGCTGTCGTCGGCCTCGATCGGAACCGACTCGGCGAGCAGCATCTCGCCGGTGTCGAGCCCGGCGTCCATCCGCATGATGGTGATGCCGGTCTGCGCGTCGCCGGCCTCGATTGCGCGGTGGATAGGCGCGGCACCGCGCCAGCGCGGCAACAGCGACGCATGGATGTTGAAGCAGCCGAGCGGCGGCAGGTCGAGCACCCATTGCGGCAGGATCAGGCCATAGGCCGCGACGACCATCGCGTCGGCATGCGCGGCGAGCAGGGCTTGGCGTGCGGCAGCGGCGTCCTCGGGGTATTTGCCGTCATCGCGTAGGCTGCGGGGTTGGGCGACCGGCAGGCCGTGGGCGAGTGCGAAGGCCTTGACGGCGGAGGGCTGGAGCTTCAGGCCGCGGCCCGATGGGCGGTCCGGCTGGGTCAGCACGAGGACGATCTCGATGCCGGCGGCGGCGGCGAGATCGGCGAGCGCCACCTCGGCAAAAGCCGGCGTCCCGGCGAAGACGATCCTCATCGGGGCTGCGAGCGACCGCCAGGGCCGTGGCCGGCGTCAAAGCCGCCAGCGCTACCGCCCTGGTCGCCAAGGTCGCTAGGGTCGCCAAAGCCGCCGGGGCCGGCCGAACCGCCGCCGCCGCGGTGAGTGCAACGGTCAACCCCGTGCATCGTCTCGCGCCTTCTTCAGCATCCGGGTGCGGATCCGGTCCCGTTTGAGCGGGCTGAGGTACTCGACGAACACCTTGCCGAGCAGGTGGTCCATCTCGTGTTGGACACACACGGCGAGCAAGCCGTCGGTCTCCATTTCGAAGGTTTCGCCATTGCGGTCCAGGGCCCGGACGGTGACGCGCGCGTGGCGCTGCACCTTGTCGTAGATCGTCGGCACCGACAGGCAACCCTCCTCGCTGACCGCCTTTTCCTCGCTGCGCGCGGTCAGCTCGGGGTTGATCAACACCAGCGGGTCGTCACGACCCTCGGAGGTATCGATCACGATCAGCCGCTCGTGGATGTCGACCTGCGTGGCGGCCAGGCCGACGCCGTCGGCGGCATACATCGTCTCGAGCAGGTCGTCGGCCAGGCGGCGGATCCGGTCGTCGACCGCCGCCACCGGTTTGGCGACGATCTGCAGGCGCGGGTCGGGGTAGCGAAGGATGGTGAGCTGGGCCATGGCGAACGAAAATTCGGTGTCGTGGCGATGAATTGGGGGTGAAACGGGCGTTTTCGACGTCTACCGAAGAAGCAGGGCCGGCGTCACACTCCGTCGCCAAGCCGGCCGGTTTTGCTTTTGTGGCCCGGCTTTGAGGGCAGAATCCGCTGAATGAACCGGTGAGCCGTCGGCCGAGGCTGGATTCTCGTCGAAGCGTCGGCATCGACCTTGGCCCTGTGATTGAAACCGCCCTGTCGACCCGTCCGTCGAACGCACCGCACGAGAGCGCCTCATGATCCGTCCGAACCGTCGCCGCCTGCCGCTGCCGCTGATGCCGACTCACGCGGCCGAGCCGCACCGTCGGCATTCGATCGGCGCGGCCGCCCTGGCACTGAGCGCGGCGCTCGCCGGCTGCTGGCCGCTCGCCGTGCCCGCTGCCGACCTGACCGTCAGCCCGCAGCAGCGCAACGAAGCCCGGCAAGTGGCCGCCAACGGCGTGGCGCTCTCGGAGCTGGCTCCGAATGCGCCCGACACCTACACCGTCAAGCCGCGCGACACCCTCTGGGACATCTCCAAGCTGTTCCTGCGCAGCCCCTGGCGCTGGCCGGAGCTCTGGGGCATGAACCTGGCGCAGATCCGCAATCCGCATCTGATCTACCCCGGTCAGCTGCTGGTGCTCGACAAGAGCAGCGGCCGTGCGCGGCTGCGCTTCGGCCAGGCGATCGACGCGAACGGCGGCACCGTGCGGCTGCAGCCGCGGGTGCGTTCGAGCGACCCGGGCATCGGCGCGATCACCGCCATTCCGTTCAACCTGATCGAGCCCTTCCTCAACGAGGCGGTGATCTTCCAGAGCAACGAACTCGAGGCCGCGCCGCGGATCGTCGCCACCCAGGAGGGCCGGGTGCTGCTCGGCCGCGGCGACACCGCCTACGTGCGCGGCAACCTGGGCGAGGACCGCGACTACCGCATCTTCCGCCGCCCGAAGGAGCTGCGCGACCCGGGCACCAAGGAGCTGCTCGGCTACGAGGCCACCTACGTCGGCGCCGCCCAGTACACCCGTCAAGGCGAAACCCGGCTCGACGACGCCGGCAAGACCGACATCGTGCCCGCCACCTTCGTCGTCACCAGCATCAAGCAGGAGGCCGGCATCGGCGACCGGCTGGCGCTGGTGCCGGCGCGCGAATTCGCCAACTACTCGCCGCATGCACCGCTGGCGCCGATCTCCGGGCGCATCGTCTCGGTCTATGGCGACGCCCTCTACGCCGGCAGCAACCAGATCGTCTCCCTGAACAAGGGCACGGCCGACGGCATCGAACGCGGCCATGTGCTGGCCTTGCTGCGCGACGGCGCCCGCACGCTCGACACCACCGACGGCAAGCGCACCGACATCAAGCTGCCCGACGAGCGCCAGGGCGTGCTGTTCGTGTTTCGGGTGTTCGACCGGATGTCGTATGCGCTGATCATGTCGGTGAACGACCCCATCACCGCCGGCGACCGGTTCTCCGAACCTTGACGCTCGACTCGGACAGATCACTCCGCACGGCTAGCGGCGGCCGACCACACGACTGACGAATCTTGCGAACGCTGCTGCGACCACATAAGCGATGACGCTCTGCGGCAGGCCGCGGAGGATACCCGACGGTATGGCGGTCACCGTCTCCGCCCCGAGCCCGAACGCTGCAGTGGTGCCGACGAGGTTCCAGATCAGCAGCAAGATCAGAGGCGCGAACGCCAGCCGGCCCTGAGCGGTGGGCGTCACGAAAGCGTCGTGGAAGGTGAACAGCATCAAGGCGCTGCCGGCGATCACCAGAGGAAACGCCCAACCGTAGACGCCGAAGACCTCGGCGATCATCGACCCGGTCTTGTAGCCCCCGAGGCCCCAGCCGTCGATGATGTAGACGATGTAGTCGCCGTTGGAGACGGCGAGATCCTGTTTGTCGACGTTCAGGTTGAAGTAGCGAAGCAAGGGGTCGGGCAAGGTCGCGATCAGCCGGTCGGCCATGAAGTCGCGGTAGGCATGAAGATGGTCTTCGCCGAACAGGCCGAGGTAGTACAGGATGTTGTCGTGGTACTTCGTCAAGAGGAACCGGGCGAAGAACCGGCTGTCGACGTAGGTTTCGCTGTAGTTGCCGACATGGACTTCGGTGTCCATCTTCGACTGTGCAGCGTCGAGCCACTCGCTGTTGAAGAGCGCCTCCACCGTCAGGCGGATCAGCGAGCCTGCGTCGACGCCGTAGCGGTAATCGCGAACCACGACCATCGCCAAAGCTACGCGCGACAGCAGCACGCTGCCGATCGCCGCCGCGAGGCCGATGACGATCAACCGTGACACCGGTACTTTTCTGAAATCGATCCGGCCGACACCTTTGGCGAGCAGGATGCAGATGCCGACCGTCGGCACTGCGTCGGCGAAGGTCGAGCGGCTGTTGGTCGCGAAACTCACGCCGACCAGGCAGAGAAAATAGATCCCCAGCGAGACGACCGGAAACCGGCCACGACTCGGAAAGCCGCAAAGCGCATCCCTGAACGGAATCAGGAACGGCGCATATTTAAGGAAGACGAAGGCGCGCAGCAGCTTGCCGCCGGCTGCGGCCATGCCGAAGCTGATGCCGCTCTCGAAGTCGGTTCCGCCGCTCATGACCACGCTCGCCAGGCCGATCAGGCCGAGCAGCCAGAGCTGCCAATCGCTCGGCCAGTTCATCGCCCCGCTGCGCTGCAGCTGGCGATTGAGGAAACGCCGTAGACGGTGCAGCGGTCGAGCGTGATGGTAGATGCGGTCTGCCACCAGCAGCGCGAGCTGAGTCATCAGCAGCACGCCGAAGGTTCGCGACGGGATGAGCAGCCGGTCGACGAGGGCACTCCACTCGAGCGTCTTGATCAGCAACGCGCCGCTCGTCGCGCTGGTGGTGTAGAAAATCAGGATCAGCGCCGAGATCGGCTGGGCGCGAAAACGCGCGCCGTTCAGCGCATAGCTGATGCCGATGAGCGACGACACCAGCGCCATCAGTACACAGGGCAGGTTGCCCGCGCTGCGTGAGAAGAAGATCAGCTGAAACGCCGCCGCCAGCACCACCAGGCCGCAATACCCCTGGCGAAGGGCGACGAGTTCGTCGGCGCGCGCCGGCACGGGCCGGCTGTACGGCGGTGGGGCTGCTCGCTGCCAGCGGTGCACGTCGGGGTTCATCATGGGAGCGAGCCTATCGTTCTGCGGATCAGATTTTCACTGGTGTAACCGTTGGCCAGGCTGCGCTGGCGGCCGCGAGCCGCGATCTGCAAACGGCGCGGCTCGTCACCCAGGAGCGACTTGCAGACGGTGGCGCACTCGGCAGCGTCCGCCCAGAAAACGGCTTCCTCGCCCTCGCGATAGAACGAGCAGTGCTCGGCGGTTCGTTCGGCGCAGAGCAGCCCGCCGAGGGCCGGGATCTCCATCGTGCGGGTGGTGTGCAGGTCGCGATTGCCCTTGGACAGCAAGCCGAGCAAAACCTTCGCGGATTGAACGGCGTGGGCGTAGTCGTCCTCATCGAGGTAGTCGGCGCGATGATGGGCCCGGAGCTGCGGCCACTCGGGCGCCTTCTGCCATCCGGGGCCGAATATCGAGAGCGGCAGGCCGCGCCGGACCAGCTCAAGGAGAAACGGGCCGCGTTCCGGCATCCACGAACCGATGAAACCGACGTCCGACTGCCAGCGCGCTCGAATCGCCTCGGTGAGCGGCCGCGGGGCGTGCGCCCCCTCATCAGAGACCATCGGGTGCAGCAGCACCTTGCGCGCGCCGAGTGCCGCCGCTTCCGGGCAATTGACCGGCCGCACGACGACCACCAGGTCGTACTCCGGAACCGCCGCCCGGTAGGCTGCGAACCGTACCCCGTCGCGTCGGCCCAAGGGGTCGTCATGGTTGAAGTTGACGACGTGGCCGCCACGCCGACGCAGGTCACGGACCGTGCCTGCCGTCAGCAGGCTGCCGTTGTCGACGAAGACCAGGTCGAAACGCTGCCCGCCGAGAGCCTGCTCGAGACGCCGCCGGACGATGCTGCCGAGCAGCGCCGGGCTTAGATGCCATTCGATGCGGTCGATCCAGGCGGATGCCGGCAACAGCCGGCGCGGATCGACGGTGGTGACGCGATGCCCGAGGC
>CAXTDH010000114.1:0-8216 GCA_964242405.1 uncultured Rhizobacter sp.
AGGCCGAAATCCACGAGTACATTCTCAAGAACTGGCGGATGGTGAAGGTCGCGACGACCAAGGCGCAGCGGAAGCTGTTCTTCAACCTGCGGTCGATGAAGCAGAGCCTGAAGGACGACGCCGAGAGCGGCGACACCCACCGTTCGACCCTGACGCAGGGGGAGGTCGATACCCTGGCCGCGACCCTGAACGTCAAGCGCGAGGAAGTGCTCGAGATGGAGACGCGCCTGTCGGGCGGCGACGTGGCGCTCGAGCCGCAGTCGGACGACAGCGGCGAGGAGAGCTACGCACCGATCGCCTACCTGGCCGACGAAAGCAACGAGCCGACGCAGGTGCTCGAAGCCCGTGGCCGTGACTGGCTGGCCGGTGACGGCATCGCCCTGGCGCTCGACGCGCTCGACGCGCGCAGCCGCCGCATCGTCGAGGAGCGCTGGCTGAAGGTCAACGACGACAGTTCGGGCGGCATGACGCTGCACGACCTTGCCAGCGAGTACGGCGTCAGCGCCGAGCGCATCCGCCAGATCGAAGTCGCGGCGATGAAGAAGATGCGCAAGGCGCTGGCCGAGCCGGCCTAGCGGCTCGCTTCAGGCGCTGGCTGAGCCGGCGTCGGTGGCCCGCGTCAGGCGCTCGTGCCTTCGGCGAGCAGCGCCTTGACATCCGCTGTCATCGCTTCGCCGCCGTCGCCGTAGCGTTCGAACAACCGCACCTTGCCGCTCGCATCGATCAGGAACGAGCCGGCGGTGTGGTCCATGGTGTAGCTGCCTTCGGACTTGCTCGGCACCTTGGCGTAGAACACCTTGAATTCCTTGGCGGCGGCGGCGGTCTGCTCGAGCGTGCCGCGCAGGGCAACGAAACTTGGATCGAAGCTCGCCATGTAGGCCTTCAGGACGGCCGGCGTGTCGCGTTCCGGGTCGATGGTGACGAACACGCCCTGCACACGGTCAGCGTCCTTGCCGAGCGACTTCCTGACCTGCGCCATCTCGATCATCGTCGTCGGGCACACGTCCGGGCACTGGGTGTAGCCGAAGAAGACGACGGTCACCTTGCCCTTGAAGTCGGCGAGTGTGCGGAGCCGGCCGTCGGGGTCGGGCAGCGACAACTGCCGGGCGTATTCGGCGCCGGTGATGTCCACGCCCTTGAACGCCGCCTTTGGGCCGGCCGGCGCCAGGCCGAGCTTTTCGCAGCCGAGGAGCGGAGCGGCGAGAACGGCGCATGCCGCCGCCCGGACGAGGGCGCGACGGCCAAGGTCCGACGGGGTCACGGTTTCGGGCTCGGCCGCAGCGATGGTCACGGTCACGGTCACAGCAACGGCCTCAGGTAGTGGTCGACCAGCAACGCGGCGAAGAGCAGCGAGAGGTACAGGATCGAATAGCGAAAGGTGCGGCGCGACAGGCTGTCGGAGTAGACCCGCCAGAGGCGCCAGGCGTAGCCGATGAAGACGCCGCCCAGCAGCACGGCGCAGGCGAGGTAGATGACGCCGCTCATGCCCGAGACGAAGGGCAGCAGGCTGCCGGCGAACAGCACCAGCGTGTAGAGCAGCACGTGCAGCCGGGTGAATTCGGCGCCATGCGTCACCGGCAGCATGGGCAAGCCGGACTTGCGGTAATCCTCGGCGCGGTAGAGCGCCAGCGCCCAGAAGTGAGGCGGCGTCCAGAGGAAGATGATCAGGCACATGATCAGCGCCTCGGAGCCGACATCGCCCCGGATCGCCGCCCAGCCGAGCACCGGCGGCATGGCACCAGACGCACCTCCAATGACGATGTTCTGCGGCGTCATCGGCTTCAAGACCACGGTGTAGACGACGGCATAGCCGACGAAGGTGGCGAAAGTCAGCCACATCGTCAGCGGGTTGACGGCGACGTACAGCAAGGCGCTGCCGGCCGCGCCCAACAGCGCCGAGAACGTCAGCGTCTGCCGATTCGTCAACTGGCCGCGGGCGGTCGGCCGCCAGGCGGTGCGGCTCATTTTGGCGTCGATCCGCTGCTCGACCAGGCAATTGAAGGCCGCCGCCGCCGCGACCAGCCAGATGCCGGCCGTGGCGCAGAGCGCCGTGCGCAGGTCCGGCAGGCCGGGTGAAGCCATCAGCATGCCGATCACGGCGCAGAAGACGATCAACTGCACGACCCGCGGCTTCGTCAGCGAGTAGAACTGACGCAGACGCGAGGGCAACGAAGTGGCGCTGCCGTCGACGACAGGATGGGCGAGGGCTTCGGTCATGGTGCGGAAGCGACGATTTTACGGAGCCAGCGGCAGGCGGCCGGCCGGCGGTCGTGCCGTGCCCAAGGCCATTGCCTCTGCCACCGGCGACCGGTCGGGGAGCCGCGACCGGACTTCGGCCCGCGATATCAACACCGCGAGCAACGTGAGCAGCACCGCGGCACCACCGGTGTGTGCCAGCGCGGCGATCACCGGCCAGCCGAGCACGACGTTGCCGAGCCCGGTGAGCAACTGCCAGCCGGCCACGGAGGCGAGCGCGAGCGACCAGCGCCTCAGCGACGGATCGCCGGTGGCGCGCAGCCGCCAGGCGAGCAGCACCAGCGCCGACAGCAGCACACCGGCCGCCATCCGATGCGCCATGTGGATGGCGGTCAGGGCGGCATACGGCAGATAGCCGCCGTCGGCAGCCAGGCCCAGGCCGCGGCGCAGCACGAAGCCGCCGGCGAAGTCCATGGCCGGCCACCACGAGCCCTGGCAGGTCGGGAAGTCGCGACAGGCGAGCACCGCGTAGTTGGTGCTGACCCAGCCGCCGAGCGACGCCTGCAGCACCGCCAGGCCCGTGACGGCCACTGTCGCCAGGAACAGGCCGCGGCTCATCGTCGTCGGCAACGGGCGGTGGCGGCCGTGGTGGCGGTGGCGGTCGTGCTGCAGGGCGAGCAGCACCAGCAGGCCGAAGCCGCCGAGCAGGTGGGCAGTGACGATCGCGGGGTAGAGCTTCAAGGTCACCGTCCAGGCGCCGAACGCACCTTGCAGGCAGACCCAGGCCAGGGTGGCCGTCGACCACCACGGCGACGGCGGCGACGGGCCGGCTTTCGGCAAGACCGTGTCGCGCGCTCGGGTGGCGCTCGGCCTGGCTCGGTCGGGCCGCGCCCTGGCTCGGTCGCGCCAGGCCCTGGCTCGGTCGCGCCAGGCCCGCCACCAGCTCACCCCGGTCAGCAGCAGGATCAGGCCGCCGACCGCTGTGGCGAGGTAGCGGTGGATCATCTCGATCCAGGCCTTGCCGTGGCTGACCGGGCCGGTCGGCTGGGCCGTCTGCGCGGCATCGATGTGCGCCGTGGCGCCGACCGGGCTGGCGGTGCCGTAGCAGCCGGGCCAATCCGGGCAGCCCAGGCCGGAGTCGCTCAACCGGGTGAAGGCACCGAACAGGATCAGATCGAAGGTCAGCACGAGTGCCAGCACGGTCAAGGCCCTGATCCATGCCCCGGCGCCGGCATGACGATGACGTCGCCACTGCCAGGCGACGGCGAGCAGTGTCAACGCGCCGCCGATCGCCAGCACCGGCAGCAGCGGCGCCAGGTCGTAGGCAGGAACGGTGGCGGGCAGCGGCGAGGTCGTCATCTCATCGACCCGGCTTGTCCCAGCCCGCCGACGCGCGCAACAGCTTCTCGACGTCGCCCTTGAGCCGCGCCGGCACCGGGTCGACCGGCGAGCGCATCATCCAGTTGCCGAGCGGATCGACGATGTAGAAGTGGTCTTCGAGCACCTGGCCCGGCGCCGGCCGTAGCCATTCGGCCAGCGCCTTGCGCGGCACCTGCAGCACCGTCATCTCGGTGTTCGTCCGGACGGCGTTCAGCACGTCGGCACGCGGCGCCACGCCATCGTCGATCAGCCAGACCTTCTCGATTCGATCCTTTTCGCGGCCCAGCGTCTCGCGAAGCTGGCGTTGCAGCCAAAGGTGCTTCTCGCACGCCGCGTTGCAGGCACCGCCTGCGACGACGACCAGCAGCCACTGCCCGCGAAGCGATGCGGCGCCGATCGAACGCCCTTGCAGATCGGCGAGCGGCAGGTCATCCGGCAGCGGCCGCTGCGGCAGGATCAGTTCGCCATAGTTGGTGCGGCCCTGGGGACGAATGACGTAATAGGTGAGATAGGAGGCGACGACCGGTGCCGCGCAGATGGCGAGCACCAGGAACATCTTCAGCCGGCCGGCCGCCGTTCGGCGAGACGCCTCGTCGAGCACCGGCGGCGCCACGTTGTGGACGGTGAGACTCATCGGCTCAACGTCGGGCATGACGGTCGAGCCAGGGGCGGACGAGCTGGAACCAGGCATAGAGACCCGCCATCAAGGCGGACAACGCGAACCACTGAAAGGCGTAACCATGGTGCATCTCGACATTCACCGCAGGTCGCGGCCACTCGCGCTTCAACCCGTCGTCGTTCGTGTGGCCGGCGCTGGCCGCACTGGCAGTGGCGGTCGTGCCAGCTGCGTTGGCGGTGCCGGTCGCGGCGGTCGTACCGACGACGCCAGCCGTACCGACGACGCCAGCCGTGCTGTCGACGCCTTGAGCGGGACCCGTCTGCTGAACTGAAAACGGCAGCAAGCGCAGGCCGGTTTCGGCCGCGAACGCCGGCAGGTCGATATTTTGCCGGATGGCACCACCGGCCGACGCCGCGAACTCGTAGAGCCGCCCGGGCGGCGGGGTCATCACGCCTGTCAGCTCGACCTGCCCTTCGGGCGTCGGCACCGGTGGCAGGAGGGTCCGATCGCGCAGGTCGCGCGGCGCCCAGCCCCGCTGCACCAGGATGGCTTCGGGCCGGTCGGCGAGCTGCAGCGGAGTGACGACGTAGAAGCCGACCCGGGCGTTCATCTGGCGGTTCTCGAGGAACACCGTCCGCCCGCCGACCCATCGGCCTCGCAGCCGCACCCGGCGGTAGTGCAGCGCCGTTGCTGTGGGATCGCCGGCCGTCATGGCGGTTGTCGCAGACGTGGCGGTCGTGGGCTTCGCGGCTGTCGTGGCGATCGACGCTGCCGCAGCGGTCACCAGATCGTCCGCGCCGAGCACCGGCAGCACGGCCCGCGAGTCGAGGGCGGTCTGCAACGCCGTCTTCTGCGCCGCGCGTCTCAGCTGCCAGAAGCCGAGACTGGCGGTGAGCGCAATGCCCAACACCGCGGCAATGGCGACGCCGGCGGCCCTGCGCGTCCTGGTGCGGGTCACAGCCACGCGTTCAGCGCTGGCCGCGGATAATCCAGACGGATGAAATACGTCGTCGGCCTCGCATTCGTCGCCATCCTTGCCGCCCTGGCTTTCGCCGGCGTTTTCATGCTGCGCGGCGGAGACGGTGAATCACGACGCGGCAACATGATGCGGGCGCTGGCCCTTCGGGTCGCGCTCTCGCTGCTGCTGTTCGTCAGCATCCTCGTGGGCTACTGGGCCGGCTGTATCCACCCGACCGGTGTGCCGCTCGGGCGGTGAACGGTCTGCGCTCAGGCCGAAACGACGGCCGTCCGGCCCGCGGTTCGGCAGCCGCCGTGCACCGCTGCCAACTTCAGAGCCAGTAGACGACGAGGTAAAGGCCGAGCCACACCACGTCGACGAAGTGCCAATACCAGGCGGCGCCCTCGAAGCCGAAATGCCGCTGCGGCGTGAAGTGCCCCTTCATCAGGCGCAGGGTGATGAAGAGCAGCATCAGCATGCCGATGAAGACATGAAAGCCGTGGAAGCCGGTCAGCATGAAGAAGGTCGAGCCGTAAGCGCCCGAGCTCAGCTTCAGGTTCAGCTCGCTGTAGGCATGCGAGTACTCGTAGCCCTGGACGAACAGGAAGGTCATGCCGAGCAGCACCGTGACCCACATGAAGGCGATGCAGCGCGCCCGGTGGCCGGCGATCAGCGCATGGTGGGCGATGGTCAGGGTCACGCCCGAGGACAGCAACAGCAGCGTGTTGATGGTCGGCAGCGGCCACGGGCCCATCGTGGCGAACGGCTCGATGGTGTTGGCCGGCGAGCCGGTGACACCGGTGCCGGCGCTCGGCCAGACGGCATGGAAGTCCGGCCAGAGCACGGCGTTGTCGAGGCTGCCCAGGTTGGGCAGCGCGTGCAGCCGCGTCCAGTAGAGCGCGCCGAAAAAGGCGGCGAAGAACATCACCTCGGAGAAGATGAACCAGCTCATGCTCCAGCGGAACGACACATCGATCCGGTCGCCGTAGAGGCCGCCTTCGCTTTCCGCGATCGAGGTTCGAAACCATTGCTGCAGGATGAAGGCGAGCAGCAGGAAGCCGAACAGCAGCACGTAGGAGCCCCAGGACGCGCCGTTGATCCACTGCCCCGCGCCGAAGACCACGAACAGCAGGGCAAGCGCCGACAACACCGGGTAGCGCGACGGCGCCGGAACGAAGTAGTAGGGCGTCTGCCCTTGCGGTGCCACTGCGGCCATGTGATCTCCTGGATTCGAATGCTGGGTACAGGGTACAGGGTACCGAGACCGGGTACCGCGTACTAGGTGCTGACTGCTGACTGCTGACTGCTGACTGCTGACTGCTGACTGCTGACTGCTGACTGAAGGATACCGATGCTGGCGCGAGGTCGAGCCCGTCGAATGGTCAGGCGCCGATCCCGCCCGTCACCCACTGGACGATCAGCAGCAGGACGACGATGAACAGCGCCGCGCCGACAACGCCGGCGACCACCACATGCAGCGGGTTCAACTGGTGCAGGTCCTGTTGATGGTCGCTCGACTTGCGCACGCCGAAGAACGACCACGCGACTGCCTGCACCGTCCGTACGAACGAACCCTTGCGAGCGACCGCCTGTTTCAACTCGTCGCTCATGGCCGCCCGACCTCAGGACCGCGGGCCGGTCGCAACGAGCGGCAGGGCGGACACCGATGCCGACTTGCCGACGGGCCCGATCGGCTCGGCCGGGATCGTGCCGCCGACCTCGAAGAAGGTGTACGACAAGGTGATGGTCCTGACGTCCTTCGACAGCTTCGGGTCGATCACGAACACGACCGGCCACTCCTTGGACTCACCCGGCTTCAGCGTGTACTGGTTGAAGCAAAAGCACTCGATCTTGTTGAAGTACGGCATGGCCTGCATCGGCGCGTAGCTCGGTATGGCCTGGGCCGCCATCGTCCGGTTCTGCACGTTCCTGAACCGGTACATGACGGTCGTGATCTCGCCGGGGTGGACATCGACCGAGCGCTTGGCCGGCATGAACTCCCAGGGCCCGCGGGCATTCGCGTCGAACTCGACCGTGATCGTGCGGCCGAGGTCGACCTGTGTATTGCGAGGCAGCGAACGGTCACCGGCGGCGCGCCCCTGCACATTCGACTCGCCGAGCGACAGCACGTTGACACCCAGCACGTTGCAGATCGTCCGGTAGATCGGCACCAGCGCGTAGCCGAACAGGAACATCAGGCCGACGACGACGACCAGCTTCCTGACCATGCGCCAGTTGTCGCGGAGCATGACCGCTGCGTGGTCGTTGCCCATCAGCGCACCGACAGCAGGACGTTCTTCAGGATGAACCCGAGGAAGATCGCGATGGCGATGGTCGCCAGGATCCAGCCGAGCCGGGCGTTGTTCTTCTTCTGTTCGGGCGTCATGGCGCGGCTCGGGAGGCGATGGCGATCAGGCGCTGCCCGTCACGTCAGGCCAGGATCTTGGTAGCCGATGCATTCAGCTTCGGCGGGTTCTCGAAGGTGTGGAACGGCGCCGGCGACGGCACTTCCCACTCCAGGCCTTCGGCACCATCCCACGGTTGTTGCGGCGCCGGCTGGCCCTTGCCGCGCATGCACGGCAGAGCGATGAAGAAGAAGAACCACACCTGCGTCAGGCCGAAGCCGAAGGCGCCGATCGACGCGATCAGGTTGAAGTCGGCGAACTGCATCGGGTAGTCGGCATAGCGACGCGGCATGCCAGCCAGCCCGAGGAAGTGCATCGGGAAGAAGGTGACGTTGAAAAAGATCAGCGACAGCCAGAAGTGCATCTTGCCGCGCGCTTCGTTGTACATCACGCCCGTCCACTTCGGCGACCAGTAGTAGAAGCCGGCGAACATGGCGTAGAGCGAGCCGGCAACCAGCACGTAATGGAAGTGGGCGACGACGTAATAGGTGTCCTGCAGCTGGATGTCGATCGGCGCCATCGCCAGGATCAGGCCGGTGAAGCCGCCCATCGTGAAGACGAACAGGAAGCCGACCGCGAACAGCATCGGCGTCTCGAACGTCATCGAGCCGCGCCACATGGTCGCGATCCAGTTGAAGACCTTCACGCCCGTCGGCAC
>CAXTDH010000115.1:0-8187 GCA_964242405.1 uncultured Rhizobacter sp.
CACCCGCACCAGCTTGAACTCCTCGTGCGGCGCCGCCTGGTAGTGCAGGCCGCGGAGAACGTTTTTGGTGGAACGTGAGTGGTTGTCCGGCACGAAGGTGTAGCCGCCGCCGGTCGCGTCGTCGAACGCGCGTTGGTTGAAACTTTCCATGAAGAAGCCGCGGTCGTCACCGAACACTTTGGGCTCGAGGACGAGAACGCCGGCGATCGACGTCGGGGTGACTTTCATTGGTAGACCTTGTCGCGCAGCACCTGCTGAAGGTACTGACCATAGCCGTTCTTGAGCATCGGCCGTGCCAACGCGAGCAGCTGCTCGGCGTCGATCCAGCCGAAGCGATAAGCGATCTCCTCCGGGCAAGCGACCTTCAGCCCCTGGCGCTTCTCGAGGGTTGCGATGAACTGGCCGGCTTCGAGCAGGCTGTCGTGGGTGCCGGTGTCGAGCCAGGCGAAGCCTCGGCCCATGATCTCGACGCTCAACTGGCCCTGCTGCAGATAGGCCGCGTTGACGTCGGTGATCTCGAGTTCACCGCGTGGCGACGGGGCGATGTCGGCCGCGATATCGCACACCTGGTTGTCGTAGAAGTAGAGACCGGTCACGGCATAGTTGCTTTTGGGCACGGCCGGCTTCTCCTCGATGCTCAGCGCGCGCCTGTCGTCACCGAAGGCGACCACGCCGTAGCGTTCCGGGTCGTGCACGTGATAAGCGAAGACCGATGCGCCGGTCGGGCGGGCGGCTGCGCCCTCGAGAAGCGGCTGCAGCGCATGGCCGTAGAAGATGTTGTCGCCGAGCACGAGCGCGCTCGCGTCGTTGCCGACGAACGGGCGGCCGAGGATGAAGGCCTGCGCCAGGCCGTCCGGGCTCGGCTGCACGCAATATTGGATGTCGATGCCCCAACGGCTGCCGTCGCCGAGCAGTGCCTCGAACCGAGGTATGTCTTGCGGGGTGCTGATGAGCAACACCTCGCGGATGCCGGCGAGCATCAGGGTCGACAAGGGGTAGTAGACCATCGGCTTGTCGTAGACCGGCAGCAACTGCTTGCTCATGGCGAGCGTGGCCGGGTGCAGCCGGGTGCCGGAGCCGCCCGCGAGGATGATGCCTTTTCGGTGGTTGCGTGTCATGGCATGGGCTGGGCGGATCGGTGGTGGTTCAGGACAGGATTTCGGTCAGCATGCGCTCGACGCCCGACTGCCATGTCGGCAGGGCGATATCGAAGGTCTGACGCAGCTTCGCTGTGTCGAGCCGGGAATTGCCCGGCCGACGCGCAGGGGTCGGAAAGGCGCTCGTGGGTACCGGTTCGATGGCGCCTGGCGGGACGCGAATCGGCTGCCCGAGCGCGCGGGCGAACTCCACCACATGACGCGCATAGCCGCACCAGCTGGTTTCGCCGGCTGCCACCGCATGGTAGGTGCCGGCGAGTTCCGGCTGCTGGCGGGCCGATCGAAGGGCATGCGCGGTCAGGTCGGCGAGCAGGTCGGCACCGGTCGGCGAGCCGATCTGGTCGTCGATCACCGTCAGCCGTTCGCGCTCCTTGGCCAGCTTGAGCATCGTCTTGGCGAAGTTGCCGCCGCGTGCCGCATACACCCAGCTGGTGCGAAAGATCAGGTGCCGACAACCACTCGCACGAATCGCCTCTTCGCCTTCGAGCTTGGTCGCGCCGTAGACGTTCAACGGCCCGGTCGGCGACGACTCGGTCCACGGCACATCGCCGCTGCCGTCGAACACGTAGTCGGTGCTGTAGTGCATCAGCCAGGCGCCGAGCGCAGCCGCCTCGCGGGCCAGCACGGCCGGCGCGGTCGCATTCAGTCGACGCGCGAAATCCGGCTCGCTCTCGGCCTTGTCGACAGCGGTGTGGGCGGCCGCGTTGACGATGACCTGCGGTGCAACGGCCCGCACGCTGGCCGCCAGCGATTCGGGGTCCGAAAAGTCGGCCTTCAGCGGCCCTGCGCTGTCGAAATCGAGCGCCACGACCTCGCCGAGCGGCGCGAGCGAGCGCTGCAGCTCCCAGCCGACCTGGCCGTTCTTTCCGAGCAGGAGAATCTTCATGGTGGCTCGTTCAGGCGCCGTCGCGCGCCTGGTAGTTGGTGGCGACCCATTCACGATAGGCGCCGCTCTGCACGCGCGCCACCCAGTCGCCATGGTCGAGGTACCAGCGCACAGTCTTGCGGATGCCGGTCTCGAACGTTTCCGCCGGCTTCCAGCCGAGCTCACGCTCGATCTTGCGCGCGTCGATCGCATAGCGCCGGTCGTGGCCCGGGCGGTCGGTCACGTACCGGATGTGGCGCGAATAGCTGCCGGCTGCATCCGGGCGCATCTCGTCGAGCAGGGCGCAGATGGTCTGCACGATCTCGATGTTCGGCTTCTCGTTCCAGCCACCGATGTTGTAGGTTTCACCGACCCGGCCCCGCGTCAGCACCTCGCGGATCGCAGCGCAATGGTCGCGCACGTACAGCCAGTCGCGGATCTGCTGGCCGTCGCCATACACCGGCAGCGGCTTGCCGGCGAGGGCGTTGACGATCATCAGCGGGATCAACTTTTCCGGAAAGTGATACGGCCCGTAGTTGTTCGAGCAGTTGGTCGTGAGGACCGGTAGACCGTAGGTGTGGTGCCAGGCGCGCACCAGGTGGTCGCTCGCCGCCTTGCTGGCCGAGTAGGGGCTGTTCGGCTCGTAGGCGTTCTGCTCGGTGAACGGCGGGTCCGTCCTGGTGAGTGAGCCGTAGACCTCGTCCGTGGACACATGATGGAAGCGAAAGGCCGCCTGCTCGTCGCCCGGCAAGGTCGACCAATGGGCGCGGACGGCTTCGAGCAGCGTGAACGTGCCGTCGACGTTCGTCTTCATGAAGGCGCCCGGGCCGTGGATGCTGCGGTCGACGTGGCTCTCGGCGGCGAAATGCACCACCGCCCGCGGCCGGTGCGCGGCCAACAGGCTGTCGAGCAGCGCCCGGTCGCAGATGTCGCCGTGAACGAACACATGGCGGGCGTCGCCGTCCAGCGACTGCAGGCTCTCCCGGTTGCCGGCGTAGGTGAGGGCGTCGAGGTTGAGGACCGCCTCGTCGCTGGCCTGCAACCAGTCGAGAACGAAGTTCGCGCCGATGAAGCCGGCACCGCCCGTGACGAGGATCATGCTGCTGAGGTCTCAGGTGAAGAGCGCGGCGCCCGGCGCAGACCGCGGCCGATGCCGTAGTACTCGATGCCCAAGTCGCGCATCGATTCAGGGTCATAGAGGTTTCGACCGTCGAAGATCACCGGCTGCTTGAGCGTCGACTTGATGCCGTCGAAATCCGGGCTCTTGAACTGCTTCCATTCGGTCAGGATCAGCAGCGCATCGCTGCCTTCGAGCGCAGCCTGCTGACCGGTCGTGAACTCGACAGCCGGCAAGTGATCGAGCACCCGGCGTGCCGCGACGATCGCAACCGGATCGTAGGCCTTGATCCGCGCGCCGCGCCGCGCCAATGCCTCGATGACGACGCGGCTCGGCGCCTCGCGCATGTCGTCGGTGTTCGGCTTGAACGCCAGGCCCCACACCGCGAACTGGACGCCGGCCAGATCATCGCCGAAGCGGGCGAGCACCTTGTCGACGAGGACCTGCTTCTGCCGGTCGTTCGCGGCCTCTACTGCGCTCAGCACCTTCAGGTCGATCCCGGCGCCCGCGGCCGTGCTGATCAAGGCCTTGACGTCTTTCGGGAAGCAGGAGCCGCCATAGCCGGTGCCGGCATAGAGAAATTGATAACCGATGCGCGGATCGCTGCCGATGCCCTTGCGTACCCATTCGATGTCGACGCCCACCTGCTCGGCCAGCAGCGCCAGCTCGTTCATGAAGCTGATGCGGGTGGCGAGCATGGAATTGGCGGCGTATTTCGTGAACTCGGCGCTTTTTACGTCCATGACCAGCAAGCGGTCGTGATTGCGCGTGAAGGGCGAGTAGAGCGCCCGCATCAGCTGTACCGCGCGTTCGTCGTCGGCACCGATGACGATGCGGTCGGGCCGCATGAAGTCGTCGAGCGCCGCACCTTCCTTCAAGAATTCCGGATTCGAGACGACCGCGAATTCGAGGGATTCCAGCCCGCGCCGGCTCAGCTGCTCGGCCACCGCCGCCCCGACGAGCGCGCCGGTGCCGACGGGCACGGTGCTCTTGTCGATCACGACCTTGTAGTCGGTCATGTGGCGGCCGATGTTGCGGGCTGCCTCCAGCACATACCGAAGATCGGCCGAGCCGTCTTCATCCTGCGGCGTGCCGACGCCGATGAACTGCAGCGTGCCGTGCGCCACCGCGGCGGCCACGTCGGTGGTGAATTGCAGGCGGCCGGCGGTGCGGTTGCGCGTCACCATCTCGAGCAGCCCGGGCTCGTGGATGGTGATCCCGCCCGATTCGAGCGTCCGGATCTTGTCGGCATCGAGGTCCAGGCACACCACCTGGTTGCCCATTTCGGCCAGGCAGGCGCCCGTCACCAGGCCGACATAACCCGTGCCGACGATCGTGATCTTCATGTGGTGGCGGGCCTACAGCACCCGGCCATACGTGTCCTCGAAGCGGACGATGTCGTCCTCACCGAGATAGCTGCCCGACTGCACCTCGATCAGTTCGAGCGGCACCTTGCCCGGGTTCGTCAGGCGGTGCACCGTGCCGACCGGGATGTAGGTGCTCTGGTTCTCGGTCAGCAGAATGACCTTGTCGCCGTTCGTGACCTCGGCCGTGCCGGTGACGACGATCCAATGCTCCGCACGGTGGTGGTGTTTCTGCAGGCTCAGGCTGGCACCCGGCTTGACGACGATGCGCTTGACCTGGAAGCGCGCGCCGGAATCGATGCTGTCATAGGAGCCCCAGGGCCGCTGGACCTGCCGGTGCAGCGTGTGCTCGCTGCGCTCGGCGGCCTGCAGTCGGCCGACGATCTGCTTGACCTCCTGGCTGCGCGACCGGTCGATCACCAGCACCGCGTCGGGCGTCTCGATCACGACGACGTTGTCGAGGCCGACCACGCCGACCAGCCGGCTGGTGGCATGGACCAGCGTGTTGCGGCTGCCGTGCACCAGCGAATCGCCGACGCTGGAATTGCCGTCGACGTCTTTCTCGCTGACCTGCCAGACGGCATCCCAGGCGCCGAGGTCGGACCAGCCGGCGTCGAGCGGCACCATCCGCAACTCGAACGCCGCGGAACGACCACCGCGCTCGGTGCTGCTCTCGCCGCTGCCCTTGGCGCCGCTTTTGCGGTTGCTTTCGCCGTACGACTCGGCGGACGGGCATTTCTCCATCACCGCATAGTCGACCGACTCGCTCGGAATGGCGGCGAACTCTTCCTTGCCCGGGCGAATGAAACCGTTGTCGGCCGTGCGGGCCGCCCAGGCCGCGCTGGCGGCCGAGCCGATGTCGGGCCGAAACCGGTCGAGCGCTGCCAGCCAGACCGACGCCCGGACGACGAAGATGCCGCTGTTCCAGTAGTAGCCGCCCTCGTCCATATAGGCTTGCGCCGTCGCCAGATCCGGCTTTTCGACGAATTGCGCCACCCACTGCTCGCCGTCGACCTCGGTCGCGCTGCGGCACCGGATGTAGCCGAACCCGGTTTCCGGCCGCTCGGGCGCGACGCCGAGGATGACGATCGCCCCCCTGGCCGCCGCGCGCACGGCCCGCCGCAGCGCGGCGGTGAAAGCCGCTTCGTTGGTGGCCGTCTGATCGGCGGGGCTGACGACGAGCACCGGATCGTCACCCCCTTCGAGCGCGTTCAGCGCCGCGAGCGTCATCGCCGGCGCGGTGTTCCGGCCGATCGGCTCCAGCAGCACCGTCGACCCCGCCATCTTCAATTCACGCAGCTGATCCAGGATCAGGAAGCGGTGCTCCTCGTTGCCGACGATGCACGGCGTACCGACATCGATATCGTCGCTAGCCAGCCCGCACAGCCGCTTCGCGGCCTGCTGGAACAGGCTCTGGTTGCCGTGCAGCACCAGGAATTGCTTGGGGTGCTGGGCACGCGACAAGGGCCAGAGGCGGGTGCCGCTGCCGCCGGCCATGACGACCGGTTGAACGTTGATCTTTGACATGATGTTTTGAAAAGTAGAAATTGATCAGCCGGCGAACCCGTGCGGGTTCATCTGCTGCCAGCGCCAGCTGTCGATGCACATCGCGTCGATATTTCGTCTCGCCTGCCAGCCGAGCATCGAACGGGCCAGGTCGGCATCGGCGTAGCAGGCATCGATGTCACCCGGCCGGCGGGCGACGAACTCGAGCGGAATCTCGCGCCCGCTCGCCTGCTCGAACGCCCGGACCAGTTCGAGCACGCTGTGACCCCGGCCGGTGCCGAGGTTCGCCGTGATCGAACGGCGGGTGTCGAGCAGGAAGCGAAGCGCGTCGGCATGGCCTTCGGCCACGTCGAGCACATGGATGTAGTCACGCACACCGGTGCCGTCCGGCGTCGCGTAGTCACGGCCGAAGACCTGCAGGCGTTCGCGTTTGCCGACTGCTACCTGGGTGACGAAGGGCATCAGGTTGTTGGGGATGCCGCGCGGGTCTTCGCCGATCAGCCCGCTCTCGTGCGCCCCGACCGGGTTGAAGTAGCGCAGCAGGGCGATCGCCCAGGACGGATCCGACGCCAACAGATCACGCAGGATGTGTTCGCCCGTCAGCTTGGTCGCACCGTACGGGCTGGTCGCCGACAGGCGCGCATCCTCGCGGATCGGCAATGAATCGGGCTTGCCGTAGACGGTCGCGCTCGAGCTGAAGACCAGCGACTTGCAGGCGTGGCGCTCCATGGCCTGGCAGAGCGCCAACAGCCCGCCGACGTTGTTCTCGTAATAGGCGAGCGGCCGCGCCGTGCTCTCGCCCACGGCCTTGAAGGCGGCGAAGTGCACGACCGCATCGACGCGTTCCCGGGCGAACACCGAATCGAGCGCCGCCGGGTCACGAACATCGGCCTGGATGAAATCCGGCACGGCACCGCTCAGCCGTTCGAGCCGCTCCAGCACCCGGGCCGAACTGTTCGAGAAGTTGTCGACCCCGACGACCCGCATCCCGGCACCGAGCAGCGTCAACCAGGTGTGCGACGCGATGAAACCGGTCGCGCCGGTCAGAAGAACGAGGGGTGCGGTCACTGCAAGGTCAGCTGCGTCGAGCAACCATAGCTGGTGGAGCTGTAGTTGTTGAGGAACGAGCCGGTCAGCTCTCGTTTGACATGCGAGACGTTGCAGCCGAGCGACCAATACCTGCGTATCGCCCAATTGGCACCGAGGGAACCGCTGGTCACATGGTCGCTGTAGTTGGGAACGGTCGCGTTGCCGGACTGATCCTGCCGGCTGCGGCTGTACTGGACGCTCGCTTTGACGCCGATCTTCGCAGTGGCGCTGTAGTTCGCCTGAAGGCTCGCGCTGTTCGAGACGGTGCTGTTCGCAGCCAGGCCGAGTGTCGGCTGGGCGGTGGTCGTTCCGTTGACGGGCTGCGCGGTGACGCCGGTGACGTAAGCGTTGCTGTTCGTCGAAGCGTCGTGGCTCAGCTGCCCGCTTACCGAAATCTTGCCGGTCAGTGCATAGGTGAACCCGAGCCCGCCAGTCAGCCCGGAAAAGCCTTCGCCGTTCGCCGCGCTGTTCGACTGGCGGGTTAAGCTGATGCGAGCGTTGGCACCCGATCGCGGCGTCGGCCGCCAGTTCAACGACAGGTCGATGTTGCGGCCGTTGGTCCGGTTGTCGACTGCCGTGCCATCGGCCAAGAGGTAGGCCTGCTCGGAGTTGCTGCGGGTGTAGCGCAGGGCGGTGCCGAGCGTCAGCGTGGTGCCGGGCTGGAAGTACGCACCGATGTCGGCGCTCTGGTCGTTGCTCGCGCTTGCCTGGAAGCTGGGCGCCGAATAGCTCGTCTTGTTGTACGAGTAGCCGCCCTGGATGGCGACGACCGCGTTGGCGCCCCAGGCGACGCGGGCGGCGTACTGCTGGGTTCTGACGAGGTTGTCGCTGCTGGTTGTCTGCAAAAGGTTGTTGCTCTGGCTGGCCAGCCCTTGGTTGAGCCGTGTCGACAGGGTGCCCGACACCCGGCCGATCGTCTGCCAGTCGAGGCCGGCGTTCAGCCCGTAGCTGGTGTTGTCGAGCGAAGTCTGGGTGTGGTAGCGGTTCAGGGTCACGTTGCCGTTGCCGTAGACATGCTGGCGGCCGATGGACTGATCGCCCCCGCCGATCAGGCCCGTGCTGTAGTAGGTATCCGACGTACCGGTCGAC